>JAJYAG010000106.1 GCA_021779665.1 Bacteroidota bacterium
ACTGTGGCGAGGTTTATTGCTTCTGGAGGGATGGGAAAGACAATCTCTGGATTGGTACCGAAAGCGGTGGTATTAATATTCTCGACCGGCAAACCGGAAGGTTCAGGTATCTTACAGCCAGAAGAAATGATCCGAATTCCCTTTCGGGTAACTGTATCAAAGCACTGGTGCCCGATGGAAAAGGAAATCTCTGGATTGGAACTTTCCTGGGAGGCGTTGATGTTCTGAATCTTAAAACAGGGAAATACTCTCACTATGTGCATAATCCGGCCGACCCTTCAAGTTTGTCCGACAATAGGGTTTGGGGAATTCTTCAGGATAATGACGGAAATATGTGGATTGGCACCTCCGGAGGATTAGACCGGTTCGATCCTGCGACAAAGACTTTCCAGTCCTTTAGTCATCTTGTAAACGGTCAGAAAGTTAACTGGCTGATGCAGGATCAGTCCAATACCATCTGGCTCGGAGCCGATGATTTGTTTTTATATGATCCCGCTTCTAAAACCACTAAAAAATTTCAGGAATCCACCAGAAGCATGCTCTTCGATTCGAAGGGCCGGTACTGGATTGCTACTCTGAACCGCGGGTTTGCTCTGTTTACAAAAGAAAAGGGTGTTATCAGGTATTTTACCGAAAAAAATGGTCTTGCCAATAACCAAACGCTCTCTATTCAGGAGGATGGCGATCATTTTCTCTGGATCAGCACTACTAATGGTTTATCAAAGTTCGATCCCGACTCGGAGCGGTTTCATAATTATTCCACCAAAAACGGGTTTCAGAATAACCAGTTTACCTATGGAGCTTTCTATAAAACAGCCCAGGGTGAAATGATTTTCGGAGGCATTACGGGCTTCAATATTTTTCATCCGGCAAAAATAAACTCCGACGATTATTTTCCGCCTATAGTGTACACGGATTTGAAGGTCTCGAACAAATCGGTTAAAATAGGCAATTCCACAAAGGACATACTAGCCAAAAGTATTTCGGAGACTGATAAGGTTGTACTGAATTACAATCAGAACTCGGTAACTCTCGATTTTGCTGCTTTGGACTATGCAAACAGTGTGGGAATTCTTTATTCTTTTTATCTTGAAGGTTTTGAAAAGGAATGGAACGAACCAGCTGTGAACCATTCGGCTACCTATACCAATCTCGATCCGGGAACATATACCTTCCGTTTAAAGGCAGTTTCGATAGGTCAAAAGGAAAGTAAAGAAGGACCTGTAATGAAGATAGTCGTGCGTCCTCCGGTTTGGAAAACCTGGTGGTTCAGACTTCTGTTCCTTTTGGTTTTGGGAGGAGTAATTTATGGATTGATCGTGTTTTTTATTACAAGGGAGAAACTGCGGAACGAGCTGGCTCTGGAAAGAATAAACGCAAAGAAGCTTCACGAGCTGGATATGATGAAGCTAAGGTTTTATACCAACATTTCGCACGAAATAAGAACACCGCTTACCCTGATCTTAGGGCCCCTTGAAAAACTCAGGAATAATCTGGTTCCAAAAAGCGAGGTAAAGGAGCATCTGGATCTTGTGCATCGTAATGCCTCCCAGTTACACCAGCTCATTAACCAGTTGCTTGATTTCAGAAAGATTGAGACAGGCAACCTCAAATTGAACCTTGCAGTTGGTGATATCGTTTCCTATGTGGCGGGTATAACAGATTCCTTTCAGAAGTATGCACAGGATAAAAGCATCGAACTGAAATTCAATTCTATAAAGAAGGAAATAATTACAAGCTTTGATGCCGATAAGCTTGGGAAAATCCTGAATAATCTTTTATCCAATGCCTTCAAATTCACCCAAGAGGGGGGTAAAATCTCGGTGAATGTGGCTTTGATTTTCGACCATGAGGAGGAAAATAATGAATCTTCAAACAGGCGTTTAATTGAAATTACTGTAAAGGACAATGGAATAGGTATTGAAGAAAGATTTCTTGAAAAGATTTTTTCCCGCTTTTTTCAGGTCGACGATGGAAAGAACACCGCCGGAACAGGAATAGGGCTTGCCTTAACCAGAGAGCTTGTAACCCTGCATAAGGGTAAAATATCCGTACAAAGTAAACCGGGTAAGGGTTCAAGGTTTATTGTTATCCTGCCGTATGTCGAATCAGCTGGCAGTGATGTTATTCCTGAAATGAGACAGGAGGAAGAGCCGCAAAGCAATATCGTTTCAGGTAGAGAGGTAGAATATGCGTCAACTGCTAAAAAGCTGATGCTTCTGGTGGATGATAATGCTGATGTGAGATTTTATGTTAAATCACATTTCTCATTAAACTTTGAAGTTCTGGAAGCAAAAACCGGCATGGAAGGCTGGGATGTTGCCCTGAAACGGCTACCCGAAATCATTATAAGCGATGTAATGATGCCCGACATGGATGGATTTGATTTATGCAAAAAACTGAAGAAAGACCTCCGGACCTCGCATATCCCTGTTATGCTGGTCACGGCCCTCGGCTCGCGCAAACATGAACTCGAAGGGCTGGGTTGTGGTGCCGACGACTATATTTCAAAGCCTTTTGATCTGGCAATTCTTCAAACTAAAATCGAAAATATTCTGGCCATACGACAATCGTTACAGCAGAAATATTCCGGGGAATTGCTGCTTCAACCCAAAAATGTTGTTTTGTCGTCGCCCGACGAGCGTTTCCTGCAAAAAGCAATAGAGGTGATTGAAAATAATATAGGCGATCCCGATCTGGATATTGAGCGCTATGCTTCCGAAATAGGAGTGAGCCGCATGCAGTTGTACAGGAAACTTGATGCGTTGACTGGAATGACAGCAAAGGAATTTGTTCGCAATATCCGTTTGAAAAGAGCAGCTCAGCTTTTGGTACAAAAGAAGATGAATGTGTCGGAAGTGGCTTTTGCTGTCGGATTTCGGGATATATCTCATTTCCGTAAAAGTTTTAAGCAGGAATTCGGAATGAGTGCCACCGATTATGTGGAAAAGCAGATTCTGACCAATCCGGAATAGTTTTACCTTACAGGTAGTTACAATGTTTCTTTGGTTTTTCCGGGAAATTTAAACCCGCTTTTTGGGAAGATCTGACCTTGATTGGGAAAACCAACCCTCCTTTCTGAGACATTCAAAAATCAATATTTTATAGGTTCTGTATATTTTTATGCTCAGAATAGTGCATAGAAAATTGCTATATGAGAAACATTGAAAGACAAATAAGGAAAACTCAGACAACAATCATTTTAATGGTTTTGGTTTTGATTTCATTACTTGCAGTGTTGGGTTTCGGTATGCTGGATTGAATCGATGGGTGTAAAGGCAAATGTCAGTTTTATTTGGAACATAATTGGTAGTTGTGTTTTTTTTCATCAGTAAGGGGGAATAAAGTCTCGATTCTCCCTTACTTTAATGTTAATCCACACCTTACGGGGCTTCCGATAGCTTTTTTCCTTAAATTTATGGGAATAATTAACTTGATCTAATAAACGCTAATGAACAAAGTACTAGTATTTTTGGCAGGGGTTTTAATAGTTTTTAACAGTTGCCTGGCACAGAACAAGAATAAGGAACAGAAGATGGGTTTGGAAATGGCTGTTAAAATGGCTGATTCTGAAATGAAGCATTTCCCCGATCCGGTAACTGTAGATTTCAATCCAAAGCCTGTTTGGAACTACACCCAGGGCCTGATTGCATTGTCTATGATGCAGGTATGGCAGGAAACCAAAAACAATGCTTATTACAATTATGCTAAAACTTATGCCGACAGGTTTATTGGCGAAGACGGGGCCATTGGTGGTTATCGGTCGGATGAACATAATATCGATGCTGTTAATTCCGGTAAATTTCTTTTCATATTATTTGAGCAAACCAAAGATCAGAAATATTGGAAAGCCATCGAATTCTTAAGAGATGAACTGGATAAACAACCCCGCACTTCCGAAGGCGGTTTCTGGCACAAACAACGCTATCCACATCAGATGTGGCTCGACGGATTATACATGGGCGCTCCCTTTTATGCACAGTATGCTCATAAAAACAACGAAACGGCCAGCTTTGATGATATTGTTAAGCAGTTTGAAATAATAAACAAACACACCTATAACCCTGCCGTCGGATTAAATTATCATGGTTGGGACGAAAGTAAACAGCAGAAATGGGCTGATCCGGTAACTGGCTGTTCCCCTAATTTCTGGGGCCGTGCCATGGGTTGGTATGCAATGGCCCTGGTAGATGTGCTCGACTTTATACCCGAAAACCACTCGGGACGAGCTAAATTATTGACCATCCTAAACCAGGTTGTTCAAGGGATAAAAAAGTACCAGGATCCTAAAACCGGCGTCTGGTATCAGGTATTGGATGCTGGTTCAAAAGAAGGAAATTATCTGGAAGCAACTGCTTCATCCATGTTTGCCTATACTTTACTTAAAGGTGTCAGAAAAGGATATATTGGTAAGGAATACAAACCTGTTGCTTTTAAGGCTTATAAAGGTGTTGTAAATACTTTTATAAGGAATAATGAGGACGGCACCATCAGCCTCACCAAATGCTGTTCGGTTGCCGGTTTAGGTGGCAATCCTTATCGCGATGGCTCTTTCGAATATTATATAAGTGAACCTGTGCGCGACAACGATCCGAAGGGAGTCGGTCCATTTATCATGGCTTCGCTGGAGTATTCAAAATTTAAATAAATCATTACCAACAACAATGTTAAAAGGGAAATTTATTCTTCCGGGAATCATAGTTGTCTTTTGTTTTGGTATGCTTCGGGCCCAAAAGGTTGATGTGGTTGATAATACTACATCGCGCGTTTGGGTAGCCGATAATGGAGATGGTACCTATAAAAACCCCATTATTCATGCCGATTATTCCGATCCGGATGTAATTCGTGTCGGTGCTGATTTTTATATGGTTGCATCAAGTTTCAATTGTGCTCCGGGATTACCTATCCTTCATTCAAAAGATCTTGTAAACTGGAAACTTATTGGCCACGCATTTGCAAAGCAAATACCGCCAGATGTTTTCTCCAGGCCACAGCATGGCAATGGATGCTGGGCTCCGGCCATCAGGTTTCATAAAGGAACTTACTATATTTATTACCCTGATCCCGATTTTGGCATTTATGTTACCAGGGCTGTAAATCCTGCTGGACCCTGGAGCGAGCCGGTTCTTGTAAAAGAAGCGAAAGGATGGATTGATCCTTGTCCTTTGTGGGATGATAATGGTGATGTATGGCTTATTTCGGCTCTCGCCGGAAGTCGTGCCGGAGCTAAAAGTGTGCTGGTGCTGAGCAAAATGAATGCCGATGGAACGAAAGTACTCGATGATGGCGTGATCGTTTTCGACGGCCATGCAAATCATCCTACACTTGAAGGCCCAAAGTTTTATAAGCGGAATGGTTATTATTACATTTCGGCACCTGCAGGTGGTGTTCCAACCGGGTGGCAGCTTATTCTCCGTTCAAAAAATATCTATGGACCTTATGAGGAAAAAATAGTTCTTGACCAGGGAAATTCACCTGTAAACGGCCCTCATCAGGGGGGATGGGTTGATACACCGAAGGGTGAGTTCTGGTTTATTCATTTCCAGGATAAGGATGCCTATGGCCGTATTATTCACCTTCAACCAATGAAATGGGTAAACGACTGGCCTGTGATGGGAGCTGATCAGGATGGAAACGGGAAAGGTGAACCGGTTATGGTTTACAGAAAACCCGATGTTGGTGCATCTTTTCCCATTGTTACCCCTGCCGAAACGGACGAATTTAATAGTCCGGCTTTAGGTCTGCAGTGGCAGTGGCATGCAAATAGGGGAACCAACTGGGCTTTTCCAACAGGAACTCTCGGATTTTTAAGAATGGTCTGCGTGCCTCTTCCCGATAATTTCAAAAATTATTGGGATGTCCCTAATTTATTACTGCAGAAATTTCCGGCTCCCGAGTTTACCATGACTGCCAAATTGAGTTTCAAGCCTCTTTACGAAGGCGACAAAACCGGGTTCATGGTCATGGGAATGGACTATGCCTATATTTCGCTCACAAAAGCAGGCGATAAGGTTTATATTTCGCAAACTATCTGTAAAGATGCCAATAAACAATCCCCCGAGGCAGAAAGCGCGCGGACTGAAGTTAGTAGTGAAAATTACTACTTACGTGTAAAAGTCGCTGAAGGAGGCATTTGCAATTTTACTTACAGCACCGATGGTGAGCGGTTTCAATCCATTGGCGAACCGTTTAAGGCTCGTAAAGGAATGTGGATTGGCGCTAAAGCCGGAATTTTTGCATCACGGGCTGTTTATAAACCGGGTGAAGCTGGTTATGCGGATTATGATTGGTTTAGAGTAGAATAAAAGCTTATGATGATCCGAAATAAAATTCTGACCATAATTGTACTTCTTGCCTTAGTATTTTCCGTTCAGGCTGCTGATTACCATTTTGTTGTAGCGGCAGACGGCAGCGGTGATTTTAAAACTATTCAGCAGGCAATCAATGCGGTACCCGATTTCAGAAAAAACGAAACCCTGATTTTTATTAAGCGTGGTACTTATAAGGAAAAGCTGGTGCTTGCCGGAAGTAAGACAAATGTGGTATTTATTGGTGAAAATCGTGATTCAACCATTATTACTTTCGACGATTATGCATCGAAGAAGAATGTTTTTGGTGAGGAAATGGGGACTACCGGATCTACCTCGTTTTTTATTTTTGGTGATGGTTTCCGGGCCGAAAACCTGACATTCGAAAATTCGTCAGGTCCGGTGGGGCAGGCTGTTGCCGTGCGTATTGACGGCGACCAGGTGGTGTTTGTGAATTGTAGTTTTCGTGGTTTTCAGGACACACTTTATCCTCATGGCGAGAAAAGCCGCCAGTATTACAGGAATTGTACAATCGAAGGAACGGTTGATTTTATTTTTGGCTGGTCAACTGCCGTATTCGATCATTGCACCATTTTTTGCAAGGGGAATGGATATATAACAGCGCCATCAACCAATGAAGGTGTTGAATTCGGGTTCGTTTTCCTCGACTGTAACATTACTGGTACAGCAAATGAGGCATCATTTTATCTGGGTCGTCCCTGGCGTCCTTTTGCCAGGTCGGTTTTTGTGAGATGTAACCTGGGAAATATGATTAAACCTGAAGGCTGGCACAACTGGAATAAAGCCGATGCGGAAAAAACGGCTTTTTTTGCCGAATTCAGAAATACAGGGCCAGGAGCTAATCCCTCCCGAAGAGTTGCATGGTCGCAGCAATTGACTGAAGAAATTGCCAATAGATACACTCCCGAAAAAATTCTAGGCGATTGGGTTTTGAAGTTTAAATAATTAAGAAATTAAAGAATATGCGAAACATTAAGTTATCAGTTACATTGCTTATATCAATAATAACAGTTTCCTGTGCTGTTTCACAAATAAAGAAAACTGATGATCTTTATTCGGGCCTGGAATTTAAAATGCCTAAAGTACAGGAACCTGCTATTCCTGACAGAATGGTGGTATTAACAGATTTTGGGGCGAAAAGTGGCGGAATGGAACTCTGTACAAAAGCCTTTGCCGATGCAATTGATGCATTGTCGCAAAAAGGTGGTGGTAAATTGGTTATTCCGCGAGGTACCTGGTATACCGGTCCCATCACCCTCAAAAGTAATATTGAGCTGCATGCCCAGGCAGGAGCCCTGATTTTGTTCAGCACCGATAAAAGTCTATACCCTATTGTCGAAACCAGCTTTGAAGGTTTTAATACCTTCAGATGTATGTCGCCGATTAATGGTAGGAACCTGGAAAATATTGCAATCACCGGGAAAGGAGTTTTTGACGGCAACGGCGACGTTTGGCGCATGGTAAAAAAGGAAAAACTTACCGAATCGCAATGGAAGAAGCTGGTTGCTTCCGGCGGTATTGTAAGCGAGAATGGAAAAACGTGGTATCCCTCACAACAATTTATCGACGGAGAAAAGCAAGCCGAAATGAACGTACCCCGGAATCTTAAAACCAAAGCTGAGTTTGAGAAGATAAAGGATTTTCTTCGTCCGGTAATGGTTAGTTTTATTTCGTGCAAAAAAGTACTGCTCGATGGACCAACTTTTCAGAATTCACCGGCATGGTGCATTCATCCGCTTATGTGCACTGATCTTACCGTACGTAATATATCGGTTCGCAATCCCTGGTACTCACAGAATGGCGATGGAATTGATTTTGAGTCGTGTAAAAACAGTGTTATTTACGATAGTAACTTTGATGTTGGCGATGATGCTATTTGTATTAAGTCGGGTAAGGACAAAGAAGGTCGCGACCGGGGAATGCCCAACGAAAACCTGATTATCAAAAACTGTATTGTTTACCACGGTCACGGTGGTGTTACGGTTGGAAGTGAGATGTCGGGCGGAGTTAAAAATATGCATGTTTCGAATTGTACTTTTATTGGCACCGATGTTGGGCTGCGATTTAAAAGTAACCGTGGCAGGGGAGGTGTAGTTGAAAATATCTACATTTCGGATGTTGACATGATCAACATTCCTACCCAGGCAATATCTTTCAATTTGTATTACAGCGGAAGATCGGCCTCCGAGGACCTTGAAGCCGGAACAGGCACAAAGGCAGAGAAGCTACCAGCGGTTACAGAAGAAACACCTCAGTTTAAAAATATCTTTATCCGTAACGTGAATTGTAAAGGTGCTTTGCAGGCCATATTACTGCAGGGATTACCCGAATTGAACCTTGAAAATATTTTACTCGAAAATATTCAGATGGAGTCGGAAACTGGCATGACCTGCAGCGATGCAACCAAAGTAGTTGTCAGGAATCTGAATCTCAAAACAAAACGATTTCCTGCTATCACCCTTCACAACTCCAAAGATGTTGAAATGGATGGCGTTTCTGTTTCAACCGGAACAGAAACAGCAATTAAGGTGTCAGGTTCAAAAACAGGTTCCACTGTGATTAAGAATTTGAAATCTTCTGATCCGGCTCGGGATATTAAAATAGAAAATGAAGTTCCGGTATCTGTGGTTAAAATAAAGTAGCTTTAATTTGTATCCGCCTGAGTTATAATTTTTTTTAAATGCGTTTGCCCTTTGATAAAAATTCGCCTTAATGGATAAGAAAGTCTAAATTTTATTACATTTGGCCTGAACAATTAATTAAAAAGATATGAATTTACTCGTTGTTTTAGGAGCTTTGGGACCTACAGAAATTATCCTCATTATAGCTATTGTAATTCTGTTGTTTGGTGGAAAGAAAATTCCTGAGCTGATGAAGGGAATAGGACAAGGGATAAAGGAATTTAAGAACGCCAGCAAGGGCGAAGAAGCTAAGGCTGAAGAAAAAAAAGATCCTGAAAAATTACAGACTCCCCAGTCGTAAACTTTCAAGACAGATAACCTATTTTTTGAAGCAGATTATTGTTAAAAACTTTGCAATGTGTGTCGCCTTCTTTCGGTGCCCATGTTGCAAAGTTTTTGTCGTTTAAGGGGGAATAGGGCCCTTCCTTTATTTCGTAAACTACGGTACCGTTTTCAAGGGCAATAATGGTATGCCACACCCGGGGTTGTATTTCCACTCCAAAATTTCCTGAGCCGGCATCAAGAATTATAGAATCTGTTATATTCCCTTCATTATCAAATTCAATTACAGCAGCTTTTCCTTTTAAAATTAAGAATACTTCGTGTTTATCGGGCTCTTCGTGCTTATGAGGCTGAACATAGGTGTCCTTCTGAAGGGCATTTAACATGCGGTTTACAACCTCATCATAACTTTGGTGGTAATTATAGTTTTTACGCATACGTGGCGATTCCTCCGCCTGCTTTGCTATTGCTCCGATAAATTCCTGCTCTATTTTGATCATTTTCCGTTTTTTGGGAGGCCAATATTAAAACAAAATTTCTTTTTTCAGTCCTTTGCTGGTTGTAAATTTATACTCCGAATCATCAGCAAATAGAATAACTTGTTCACCATCAGTAATAAGTTTCAGATTTTGAACATGCAAACTGTTGCGGTAATAATCTGCCAGTAAAAAAGCTTTCTCGAGTCCGTCGCCACGGCTGAAGTTCCAGACTTCATCAGGCTGGGCCAAACGTTTTCCATCGTAAACAGATACTGAAGGCATTGTTGAAATGAGTTCAAAAGCTTCATCTTTCGACTTTCCCTTTAGTCCTTCAATCGCTACCGGATTGCGTTCCATGGCTGCTTTTATAAAAGGTTCCCAGCTTATTTCGTCCATTTGACGGAAAGCATAAAGAGACAGCAATGCAGTCTCGCTGGTATTTGCCTTACTTTTTACATAGTCCAGAATTTCTTCCCGACTTTGCCCAACCGATATTTCGAGTGATTCGGCCGGTTCGAAATTTTTGTCCCGATCGGGTAACTGAGGGTCGGTAACCAGAAATTTCTTCAATTCCTGAAATAACAAGCGGATATTATCCTCATTGTTACAATTGTTTGATTTGGCATGATTTAGGAAATGTTCCTGAATTTTGTCCAAATCACGCTCTCCGGAATTTTCAAGATATGTTTCAACATCCTGGATAATAATTCTGTTATCGAGCGGGGTGAGTGAGAATTCCTCATCTTCAATCTCCTGTATCAAAGCCTCGCGCGAACCTTCGGCAAAATTGTACTTACTGTGGTGTTCATATTCAAAAATGGTCTCCAGTCCAATGTAATAATTGTGATTATTGATACAATGCAGGTACTGGAAGCATTTTTTAAAGGTCATGTGATACCGGAGGAAATTGATAAAATTGACAGCTGAGATATCAATTTTTAAGAAATCCTTTAATTTATCAGAGAATTTGAGAAAAGCATCCCGGTTAATTGTTGCCGTAGGATACACATAATGTATATGGCCGGAGAGATGAGCAACAATGGTGACCTTCTCATTTTCGAGTGCCCTTCTTGCTTTGGCCGACATGGCAGTACCATTGAACCACATGTTTTTGGTGACAATTCTCCGGTTATTCGTAAGCACCCCTTCTTTTATGTTTATGAAGTTCTGAGAATGCAGCGGAGTGCCAATCAGAAA
Organism: Bacteroidota bacterium; assembly: GCA_021779665.1. GTDB lineage: Bacteria > Bacteroidota > Bacteroidia > Bacteroidales > JAAUTT01 > JAAUTT01. Next base: position 10,969 of record JAJYAG010000106.1, read on the forward strand.
AATATCTTCGAGCGGAATGCGTCCGACAATAAAGAGAGCTGCGGCATAAAGTGCCGAAAGTGAAACACATTCACCTGCACCGGTACCAAAATTCTCTTTGAAACTAAAGGCTGTCATTGCCTCAACTGTTTCAGTCTTCCAATAGGGAATAATATCGGTTGTGTATTTGTCAAGTCCGAAATGCCGGCGGATGTCAATATCGTAATAGTATTTATCTCCTTCATAACCGAATAAAGCATTCGATTTCTCGAGAACGGAAATATCGATGAAATCTTTGAAACGGTTTATTTCCGTTTCTTTTTGGGTAAGGCCCCAGGTTTCGAGATCAAGATTGAAAACATAATGATCCATTATGTATTGCTTAATCCTGTTTACCTTGTAGTTGGCTGTTTTTTTGAGTATATCTTTAAACCAGGGATCGTCCCGCCATTTCCAGATCACCGGACTCATAATGTTTGCAATAACCAGAGGATAAAGTAAGTCGGGAAACACAAAGATTTCCATATCGGAAAGAGAAAAGGCTGAAGAATATTTTTCCAGGGTCTTTTTATCAGAAAAGTCAGGATTTAAAGGCATTTTAATAGATACTTTTTTACAAAATTAGTTACTTTATTATTGAGTATTGTGCTGATTAAAAATAAAATTTCTCATCAGGGTTTACCGCCAATGAGAAATTTTCCAGATGCATGCTCAAAAGCCAGGACTCACGCTAGTGTTTTAAGGCTATATCTTTTGTGAAGATATGTGAGGCCATAGATACTACTGAGAAAAGGAGTAAAAAATGAACCACACCACCTACGTTTAAAAGCACATAGCATGAAAGCCAGCAGAAAAATAAGATAATTGAACCGGTTAATAATTTACTTCTGATCATTGGAATTTGAATTAAGCATTTTATAATAAAACAAAATTTCGGTACGAAGGTTTACCTGAATTTATATCCTACACCGATTCCAAATCCAACATTTTTAGCATCACCGTTTTCGTTTCCGTTTAGCTTGGGCATAATATTTACAAGCCCAAGCGAGGTCTCAATTGTGAAACTGAGGCCATTGCCAAGTTCATACCCTGCGTATATTTTCGCGCCCGAATCAATCGGTTTGAAGTATGCATTTTTTGTGGCATCCTGCAACGATACATCGTTTTTAAATTTCACATCGGTGGTGGAGCCGTTTTTAACTTTACCACCAATACCCATTGCAACATAAGGACCGAAGCCAATCATGACATTACCTCCCGAAAGAGCTCCTTTATACAGGAATGTAACAGGCAGCTCCACATAAGAGAGTTTTGTTTTTGTTTCGGTTAAAATATCCGCCTTGTAACCTTTCTGAGCAATCGATAATTCGGGCCTGATAAAGAATTCTGTTCCCAGGGGAATTTCGGCAAAAACACCGGCATTCCATGTGGGGACCATCTTTGTATCCACTTTATCGTCATCATTATCCTTTACAGTCATATTGAACATATTGGCAGCACCCCGGATTCCAAATGACACCTGTGCCCATGTTGTATGAATAGATAATACAACAAATGCAATGATTAAGATATATTTCCTGTTCATACGCTTAAGTTTTAATTGTGAGCCTGTTTTCGGGCCTCTTCCTTCATCTTTTCATTTGCAGTGATAACAAAAGTTACCCTCCGGTTCTGACTGCGGCCTTCCTCGGTATCGTTTGCAGCAACGGGTTGACTTTCTCCATAACCTACCGTTTTCATACGCGAAGAATTAATATTTTTCTGTCGCAGGTAATCCGAAACTGCACCCGCTCTTTTTTCCGAAAGGGTCTGGTTATAATTGTCGCTCCCCTTGCTATCCGTATGGCCTTCTATCAACACATCGGTATCGGGATATTTATTAAGAATGGAAGACAGCTCATCAATTGACTTGATGGAAGCCGGAGTAAGATCGGTTTTATTGAAACCAAAAAGCACTCCCGATTTAAAGTTTATGATAATGCCTTCTTCACCGGGCTTATGGATAACTTCGGCATTAGGTACATTGTTTTTAATTTCTTCTGCCTGTTTATCCATCTGACGTCCAATAACCGCTCCGGCTGCACCACCAACAGCTGCGCCAATTACAGCCCCCAAGGCTGTATTGCCTGCTGTTTTCCCAATCACACCACCAATAACGGCACCAGTTCCTGTTCCAATGGCGCCACCTTTAAATGCACGGGAAGTTTTACATCCTGCAAACACCACGGCAAATGCAACCATTATAATAATTAACTTTTTCATTCTTATGTTTTTTTGTTAAACAATATCAATGCTCCGCCAATTACCATTATTCCTACGCCCCACAAAGGCGACCAGGTTGCTGTGTGTTTCTCATCTTTGGTTATCTCGATTTTACCAACATCCAACACTTTTTCCTTGGTAAAAAAGCTCACTCCGGTAATAATTGTAACTACCAGACCAATAATCAGTAATATTACTCCTGCTTTTCTCATTTTTACCCGATTTAAAGAAGTAGAAGTAACAGAATAATAACAACCAGGAGAGCTCCACCGCCAATATAAATTCCATCGGCCGATTTGTTTATTTTATCGTTAATGCCTCTCACTTCTTTTCTTAGGTCGCGACGCTCTTTTGGTGTGAGCGCTTTTTTATCCATTTGATTGATTTCATTAACACGTGCGGTTAACTGTTGAATTTCAGCTTCACTAAGTTTCTTTGCTTCTTTTTTGGTTTGAACTGTTTCCTGCTTTGCTTTTTTGTTTTTTGGCTCAGAAGCCTGAAGCATTGTAACATTCAGCATAAAAGCTGCTAGTACAGATAATAAGAGTATTTTTTTCATAACGTCGGTCTTTAAGGGTTTACAATACAAAGGTCCGAAAACAGGCTTGTAAACTGCTTATATAAAACTGACAATTAATTACACTTTTCACACATTATGAGGATGTTGTACATAGATGCCCGGTGATTTGAGGAAGTTATTGATACGATACAGTGGTTGGTTTTTCGATGTTAAAGTCGCGGAAACCAAAATCGTTTGTACGGTAGGCGTTAAATTTCGAAATATTTTTTCCTTTTCCGGGAATGATAGGATAGAATGCAAGCGAAATCTGAAATGTTTTGAATACAAGAAATTCATTTTTTATGAGCATTCCCATTCCAAAAAGAGAATATAATTTTGCATTTTTAAAGCCGTTGGTGTAGTTCCCCAATAACCCCATGGAATAGACCAGGTAAGGTCCAAAACGAAACCCAACCAGATTCCAGGGGGCATACGACTGTGTTTGAAGTGTAAGCAGTGCTTTGTGGGTTCCAAAAACATCTTTCGACGAAAATCCAACTATTCCATATTCTTCGTTGATATAAATTTTATCTGTTGGCAGCCGTTTTATTCCAAGAATCAGTTGTGGTTTCACAAATTGACGTATTTTCCATTTCCCGAGTTCCCATAATTCCGAAAAATAATTCACACCAATATTGATGGCACCTTCTTCAAAGCTCCCTTTGTACAGAAAACGCCCATATTCAAGTACAGTGCTGAAATATCCCCAACGGTAGTAATCTCCCCACGACGATTTTAATCCGATGTAAAACCGCCCGCGATCGTTTTTTATCTGATACCCGCCCGTAATGCCGTAAAGTGCTCCTTTGGGAACATCTTCCGTTAAACCATAGCTGAATATGAATTTATCCTGCACATATCTCCGGCTGGCAACTCCTATTCCGAAATACAGAAATTTTTCGTTGCTGTAAACATGCAGCGAGTCGTATAATTCCACGGGCTTTTCCAGATACCGGATATGCTGAAACCTGGCAGATATTATATAATTTGACGAGCGCTGAAACTCAGATTTTCCTCCAAAAATTCTCCAGGCTTTGGCCAGCCAAACATCCTGAGTATTAAACTTAAAATTCTGAAAAAACCTGGACGAATCGGGAAAAGTTATCGAATCGCGGTTAAGCCTTTGGCCAAAGTAAATGCCACCACCCCATTCTGTAAAAGCGGAATAAAAGGGCCGTTCAATTTCAAATACCTTTATAAAGCTTCTGTCTTCATTAAGCTGGTATTGAATTCTCGATCCGATATAAGTGTTCCTGATATTGGGAATGTAATACGAGGTTTGATAGACGCTTCTTTTTGTTTTTAAATTCAAGCCATAAATATTATCGAACTGCTGGCCTGTTCCCAAGAAATTCTGATCGGCAAATCCAACGCTGAGGGCCGACGTGGAGATACTTCCCCGTGGCGTTAAGCTCCATACGTCAAGCACTCTGATATTTATGTCTACCGAATCTTTCTTAACAACTTGTGGCAGAAAAATTACATCGTGTACATATTTCTGCCGGCGGATCAAACGTTCCGATTCTTTAACTTTTAATGAGTCGAAAGGCTGATTGCCAGCGAACAGCAATAAATTTTTAATTGCAATGGGTAAAGTATTTACATGTAGTTTGTTACCGGTAGTTTTTATAAATCCGTTAGGCCGGATGGATGTGTCTCTGATATCGTAACCGAAGGGATCAAGAGTAAGGATATTGATATGGCGGATTGTTTTTCCTTCGAAATTGCTGTATTTTTTTGGTTCTATTCTTTTGCTTCTCTTTTTCGGAGGTTGTTTAACATTGTCGGGAATGGTAAAAATGAGTGAAAAGAGCCATTTCGAAAATGTCTTTTTTTCGGCAATGTCCTGAAGAGCCTTGTAAACTTTTGCCGAATCTTCGGGTGCTGTTTTATCCGGATCCTGAGCTATAACACTTTGAGCAATTGTGAAACATATAATCAGGACGATAAGCTTTAATTTCATAAATTATCCTGTCCACTTTCAAATCATTTGATTAATGTGATTTTCTCCGTTAAATTTATATTTCTCTACAATCATGCGGGCAAGTGAATAACAGAGCGCCGAGTCAGCACTCTGGTTCAGGTTAACATGTTCTTCATCAAGACCGTCAAAACATCCCCCTGAAATCGGATTGTAAATCATTTGCTTCAGGCGGTTGTCACCCAGGAACCACTTAAATGCTCCGTCCATTCGGCAGAAATATTCGTTTTCCTTACACATCAGATAAAACTTACTCGACGTAATGATGTAAAAAGCTATATCGCACGGTTGATTACCCACATGTGGATTTAATTGATTATCGGCGTTCCAGTCGTTTGCCGATTTAATATCAATGGAATAGCCGTTAAACATGCGCGAATAAAGAAATTCAAAAGATTCCACGGCTATATTCCTGTAAATAGTATCTCCTGTTATAAGCCAGGTATTGAGAAGTGCTCCTGATAATATACTTGCCGAAGTTGAAAATTTTGGCTCAAACCACTTCCAGTTTTCATGCGAAGTTTGGTTATACATTTCAACCAGCTTATTTGCCAGAGTCTTAATCAGTGTGAGATCTTTAACGGCTTCGTTAACACTGTAATAGTAGTACAACCCCTTAATTACCAAAGCTATTGACTTGGCCGACTTGAAATTTTTTGTCAGGGAGAGTGTGTTCTCAATCATTAGGCCTGCAATCTCTGTCATTTCCGTTGGAAGAAGACTTTTCATAGAAAACAGGTAACCTAATCCCCAAATTGCTTTAGCCTGTGTATCCTCAAGGTTCTCCTGATGGTTCAGCGTTGTAAACTTACGTTCGTAATCGATGTACTTATAAAAGACACCTTCGGACTGATAGCAATGATAGATGAACTTCAGATATTTCCGGATATAAGTGATATCGTTTATATCGCCCGAAAATTTATAATGCATGCAAAAAACAAAAAGAGCCATTGCATTATCTTCCAGATCGTAGCCCGCCCTTAAATCGGGTTCACCTTTATAAGTCGAATGCAGCATTCCGTTCCTGTCGGTGAGTAGTTTGAGGAAATCGAGCTTTATAGGCGGATATTTGTATTCGGCCGGTTTTGTTATTCCGGCAACTTTTGCAATTAAATTATTGTAATTCTGAGCCGAATTCTCCCATACAGCCGATATGGCTTTACGAAAAATATTTTCACTGAATGTCTTTCGCAGCGAAGGATCGTCGAGCAAGGTATTGATTTTTGAAGAGAGATCTTCAACATCAGTATAAATGAAACCGGCACTATTGCCCAGGAATTCGTACGCATGGGGCGTGGGTGACGAAACGATTGCGCAGCCACAGCTCACAGCAAATGAAAACATCCCGCTCATAGGCCGGTTCTCGTTTGTTGAACTGAAAATGCATATATCACTCATCTGGAAGTATTCCTTCAGAATATCGTCGGTTGAAAAAACATTCCAAAAGCGAACGTAATTTTGAAGTTTCAGTGACTTAACTTTAGCTTCCAGCATAATCCTGTAGCTCTCACCCGATTTTTTCAGTTCTTCGGGATGGGTTTTTCCGATGATCAGGAAAATTATGTCAGGGTGCGACTTTATCACTGCAGGTAAAGCTTCCAGGGTTGTTTCTATGCCTTTTCCCGGTGAAAGCAGCCCGACGGTGGATAAAACCCGTTTACCTGTAAACTGGTATTTTTCTTTCAGAACCTGAATGTTCGAGGGGGTTACAAGATGCGTTCCGTAAGGAATAACTTCAACCTTATCTTCCGAAATATCATAATCGGTTTTTAATACCTTTTCCGAGACTCCGGCCAAAACTATAACAAGTTGCGAAGCTTCAGCAATTTGATGGATATAGGACCGAACTTCGTCCGAAGGGTTAGCTATAACCGTATGAAATACAACTACAACAGGTTTAGAAATCTGTTGTAAAAAATCCAGCAGGCTTTGTGAGTCCTGAAACAGGTCAAACTCATGCTGAAGCACTACCGAGAGTATTTCGTGGTTGTTATTTATTTCGTTCGCCATACGTATGTAGTCTGCATGGCTGCTTGTATCGAGAGTGGAAATAACTTCATCCGGATAGTAAAATTTTGAACTACCCGATTGCAAGGCACAGATTCTGATGTTAAAGTTATTCACATAACGGCTGGTGAGAGCATTTACCAGCTTTTGTGAATAACTGGCTATACCGCATTCGCGTGGCGGATACGAAGTAATGAATAATAAATCTCCTGATGATGTATTGTACTCTTCAGTTACGGCCTGACTATCGGATTTTTTATAATCCCGATTCTCAATATTTCTCCCCGTACTCTTTATCGCAACTTCGTTTTCCATACCCCCAATGATGATAACAAAAATCAGATATTGGAACCAGGTTTATTGTAAATTCAGGCAGGTTAAAAACTTATGAATAAGATTCGACTCCGTTTTTCAGAATAATCCGAAGAAACGAAGTCGATTAAGCTTAACATCTGCGTTGCAATTCCAACAGCTATTATTATCCTATTAAGCAGAGTTCATGTATGTTTATACACCAACTAAACTGTCGAACGTGAAGTATTATTCTCGTTAACATTTCCCATTGCTTTTTTAGCGGCATTGCCTATACCTTCCTTTACCTTGTCGATGCGTTCGTTAACCGAACCAACGGCACCTTCAAACTTCTCTTTGGCGGTATTTGCCAGGTCTTCGCCTTTATCCATTATTCTACGGCGGGTTTCCGATCCTTTATCAGGAGCAAATAATACTCCTATTAAAGCGCCGGCAGCTACTCCTGCCAGTACTCCCAATAAAACTTTTCCTGCACTCATAATTAATTTTTATTAGATTTAGTAAATTAAGGAGCTTCAGGCTCCCCGTATAATCCTTAACAATATTGCTATAACTGCAATTACAAGTAAGATATGGATGATACTTCCGGCGTTAAACACAAAAAAACCTAGTATCCATCCAATAACCAGGATAATTGCAATAAGATAAAGCAGGCCTCCCATATATTTAGATTTTATGAGTAATTACTACTTTTTATTATCTACAAAGAAGTCGTCCAAAGCCTTATCGAGATGTTTAAAATCTCGTTGAAACTCTTCCTGAAAAGTTTCAAAGGCCTCTGATTTATTATCATCCTTGTAGTTATCAAGTTTCGTTCTCAGGGTTTTACTTTTTTCTCTGAGATCTTTTAACTGCTCTTTGTATTTCTTCTGGGCCTTGTCGTCCATACTTTCAACACGGGTACTCAGATTGGCAATGTCCCTATCAAGTTTGTCCAGTCTTTTACCAGTTTCGCGTTTAAATTCCTGAAATTCCTTATAGGTCTTTATTTCTGCTTTATTTACAGATTTCTCAACATCGGCCATCTCTTTTTTTGCGTCTCCGACTTTTTCTTTCGTCTTTTTTTCAGTTTCCTGGCCAAATGCAATAATTGATGCCGATAACATCAAAGCCAGTGTGACTATTTTCTTCATTGTAATAATTTTAATGAATTTGTAAAAGGCCAATTTTCTCTTTACAAAGATCTTAAAACGAAGAAGAAAAAGTTTTACAAAAAATTTGGATTATTTTACATTATTCCCACTTGCAGGGAAAGAAGGGTAAGGTTTTCAGGAGAACCGGAGCGACTTTCGATAGGTGAGATAGAGATAAACGGTAATACCTGTATAGGCAAGTGTATTTACCACAGCCGATCCGTTTAAACCCCACGAAGGAATTAATAAAAACGAAAACACAGCTGTAATTAAAAAGCAAATGGCCGATCCTATTGCATTAATGTAATGTTTTCCCTGTCCCGAAAAATAGGGGGCAATTACAGTGCCTGCACTTAAGAAGAGAATGCCGGGAGCCAGAATTGCAATGGTTGTTTTTAGGTTCGGAAAGCTTTGGCCAAAGATGGTTAAAATCAGGGATGATGGTAACAGCAAAAGAATTATGAGGCCCGAAAGTGTAAAGACTATGCTGATAATGACTGATCGTTTGGTGATGGCAGTTCGTTTCTGAAATGAGTCGGTGTTTGAATAATACGAATATTCCACAGTAGCAATTCCTTTACTGAAAATCCTAAGGCTTTCAGAAAGCTGAACAGCGAGGGAAAACTCTCCCAGAGCTGCCATTCCAAGCCATTTGTTTATCACGAAATAATTCAGCCGGTAGGAGAGAAGCTGCAGCACATTTCCTGTTTCGGAAAAAAAGCCATATTTAAGAATGGAAATGAAAGTCTGGCGTTTGTTGGCAGTCTTTCCGTTCGATTCCTTAAATACCATACCTGAACTGGCGGCCATGGCCATAAAGTAACCGATACCGCTGGAAATGATATAATGCGTTACAGAGATTGTTTCCAGGTGAAATGCAAACAGGGCAAATACTCCGCCTTGCATCAGCACCTGAAAGACATTGATGATGTTGTATGTTTCGACCTTTTCTTTTCCCAGTAAAATAGATAAGTTATTGAAGTTTAAAGTACAAATTATGGAAATCAGGAAAAATGCAGGAAAATACTCTATGTCAAATGGTTTAATAAGGATGTAGAGCGGAATGAGCAGACAATGCACCAGTATTGCACCTGAATATGAGATAAGAATAAGTGAAGGCAAATTACTTCGAGGGGTTAAATAAACGAGTGCGCTGCCGCCAAAAAAGCTGCACAACTGCTGATTTAGTGTAAGTCCCAATACAAACATGCTGGCAAACCCTAATCCTTCGGCACCTAAGAAATGAGAACTTAACAAAACGATAGCAAGATTCAGGAAGGCTGTAAAATATCTGCTCGCAATGGTAAAAACAAAGTTTTTAATCATTGTAAAGAGTGTTAAGTGAATCGAGCCGATACAGCATAGTAATTATTTGCGCAAATATAATTTTTATTTACTTTTTTGTTCAGGCAAATTATCCGCAAGCTCGTTGAGATAATATTCGATATAAGTATAATTTTTATGCCGGCCGTCTGCGGATACTCCCGATGGCACAATATAATTAGCGTCGCTGTTGTTTTTAGGGTCAAGGCCGTGCTTTTTTTCCCAGATGTCGGGTATTCCGTCGTTATCCGAATCTTTTAGTGCCTGTGCAGGAGTAAGTCCTTCCATGTACCAATCGTTAGTTGGTTGCAAGGGCGCATTGCGTCCCCATGCTCCTGTTTTGTTCTTTACTTCATCAATTGTTCTGCTTGTAATTCTATCGCGGGGCCAGCATCCGGCACCAGCAAGAATAGTTTCATATATTTCACGGGCATCACGGGTATTTATTTCGGGAGCCTCTGCTCGGGCGGATAGCTCTTTCCCGTTATTGTTGAACTGAATCCATGCAGGAACTCCCCCGTTCTGATCCGGATATTTCCAAAATTTTGGATGATGCTGATATCCCCATTCTTCGAAATAGTTATCCTTAATATAGTAATTCATTGAAGGAGAAAGGGCAAAAGGATAAATTCTATTCAAAGTTTGCGGTCCCCTCAGGTAATAATTCCTGTAAATATTCACTGCACTTCGGGCGTTTTTTCCATGTCCATCGTCGGTGTAACCCCCGCGGGTATTATAAACGAGGTTATTGCAGAATTCTGAAGTTGCATTTTCACGATAAGGCACCAGGCAGGGTACCCTTCGTGAATGATGAGCCCACAGGTTATGATGTATCGAAACTGCGCCGCTGTTTTCGGCTGCCGAGATAATACCATAATTGTGCTCACCTTTGTCATTTCCCTGGGTGTCCGACTCCTCCACAGTACACCATTGAACTGTTACGTGATGGGCATTGTAAAGATCTATGGTTTCATCGTTGGCCCAGCTTAACGACAGGTGATCAAGCATAATGTTAAAAGTACCCTGTTTGTCGGGACCTAACCCGCCAATCTGGATAGCATCTCCATCAGAGCCGGTGATTCTTTGCCGTCTTATTCTTAAGTGGCGGATAATAACATCATGAACACCAAAATCGAAAGTTCCGACTTTTCCCTCTATCGTAATCCCTACTCCTGGAGCAGTTTGTCCGGCAATGGTGATATATGGCTCTTTGATCAGAATGTCTCCGCGAACTACCCCACTCACTTCAAAAACAACTATCCTGGGGCCTTTGGTTGCACATGCCTCGGCAAGACTTCCGAGGCCTCCGGAATTCAGGTTCGTAACTTTAATAATCTTTCCACCCCGGCCTCCTTTTGAAATAGCTCCCCATCCTTCGGCTCCCGGAAAAGCCGGTAGGGTAGGTGCATTTCCTTGCAATGCTTTGTACTCCTCCTTTAAGAGAAAAATAATTAAGAAAAGAATCCAAAGTATTTTAAAATTCATTTCAGGTTTTTGAATTTAACTTCCAGATAAACAAATTAAGCAATTTCTGTTGAATTAGAATCTGATAAAACAAAAACTGCCAGTTCTTTCGAAACTGGCAGTTGAAATATAAAGTATCAAATTATCAGAAGCGTACACCAATACCGGGACTAAGCATCAGGAAAGGAACGTTGTCCTGAAATTTGTAGCCAAAACCAAAATGAATTGGCATATTGAAAATCTTGCCCGGTTTGATTGGATATAGGCTGGCCAGCACCACAGCGGCTAAATCGCGTTTGGCATTTTCGTTAAAGTTAAAGGTGTTAATGGCCAAAAAGCCAGCACCTACACGGTATGGTTTTAATTTTCCAACTTTTTCAGCATCGGGGAAACTGAATTGGGCTATCAGGGCAAGGCTTATACCTCCAAGATTATCTGTAAAAGCAGTTTTTTTAGGTTCAACTGGCGCTGTCTGGGAAAATGCAGGTTGTGTACCGTTGTTGGGGTCCCATTTTTCTATTGCCTGAACGTAGGCGTTGTAAGCGTCATTATATTTAACTAATTTTTCATTATATACTTTCTGGTTTTCAATTTCCGTTTTGGTTTTTCCAATATTTTGAATCATTAAACCTGCCGGGAACGAAACATCGATATCAAATATAAAGGGGCGCTGCAGTACAATTTCAACCTGCTTTTCGTAACCCGATTCACCGTATTTATCGTCCTGGTTTTTAAATGTCATCTGAACCTTCGAAAAATCCTCAAGGTTGTAGGTTTTGTAGCCAATCATGCTGTTCAGGCTGATAGGTGAAGACACACAGGCTTTATCCTTGTAGTATATGCTTCGGGGGGAGTTTTCGCCAGGACAAACCAGTATGTTTTTAATGGATTTCATTTCAATGAGTTCGCCCTTTCGCCCTAGTAATTTTACATCGATATCGAAATACTGTTTTCCGTAAAGCTTTTCACCTCCATCAATTTTGTTGTTATCGAAGTTGATGGTAATGTCTTTGATTGTATTCCTCTGAATTACCGAGGGAGTCATATTGGCCAGCACCCGGCTGCCGGTTCCAAAGTTCAGGCTAACGTAATCCAATTTTCGGGGAACCTGATACTCTTTTACATTTAAAGCAATGCCTGTTGTGTTAACGCTGTTATATAAAAGAACCCGCTTTTTTGTGATATTCATTGGTATTTTAAGCTTGAAGAAACATATATTTTCGCTTCTTATAACCGTATCGGAGGTCATGTCCAGTACATCCTCCCAATGGAAGCGTGCTTTGTGCAGGCCTTCTCCTTCAATTTTAATATTAACAGTCTCGCCCGGATATACGGTCAGGCCTGAAGTCCAGTCGCCACCCTCGTGCAGCACCATTACCGAACTT
>JAJYAG010000107.1 GCA_021779665.1 Bacteroidota bacterium
CGACAAAAGCACAGGTTCGGGCGGAACCGAATACCATTTATCTTTTATTGGCATGAATGGATTTTCGGGAAAGAGCTTCGAGCTTATCTATGTTTCGAACCGCACCGATACTTACGACGAATTCCGTAAAGGGCTCACTTCAGTAATAAAAATGGGATTGATGCCTTTTGTTTCGCAAACTGCCCTGGGCCGTTCAATTTCCATTGAAGCCGGTGAACTTGCTCTTAAGAAAGAACAGAATAATAAGGAACACGACAAGTGGAATTACTGGGTATTCGGCGTCAATACAAACGGTTCTTATGAGAAGGAAGAGAGTAGAAAATCATACTCTATTGCTGCCGGCATAAATGGTTCGCGGGTTACCGAAAACTGGAAGTTCCGTTTTGATATGTCGAAACGCATAAGAGAAAACGATTATGCTGATGGAGACGATATTATTGTTAGTAAATTCGACGAACAGAATGCATCCACCAGTGCAATAAGAAGTTTGAGCAAGCACTGGTCGGCCGGAATGTTTATGGGCTATAGTTCCAGTACCTATACCAATATGAAAAATAATATCAGCTATAATCCGGGCATTGAATACAACTTTTTCGACTGGAAAGAATGTGATAAGCGGGAGCTCACGGTGGCATACATGAACGGACTCAAGCACCAGCAGTACATTGATACCACAATTTTTGGCAATATCAGCAATAATCTGTGGTGGCATTCCCTGCGGACAAGTCTAAGCATGACTCAGCCATGGGGCGGCGTCTACGCTCGTCTGGTCGGGACTAATTATCCGAATAATCCCGATAAGTATAGCGTTTCGTTTCATACATCGCTTTCTCTGAGGGTTGCAAAAGGTTTGTCGGTGTATTTCTCCAACTCGGTTCAAAGTGTTCACGACCAGTTTTATCTTCCGAAAGGAGAAGCTACCCGCGAGGAAATTCTGCTTCAGCAGCGTAAGGTTGCTACCGCTTACGAAATATCGTTTTATAGTGGTATCAGCTATTCTTTTGGTTCCATGTTCAACAATGTCGTAAACGAACGATTTTAACATAGAATGTTCTTGATTGTTGGTTTTGAACAGCATTTCACAATCATGAATAGTGCATCTGACTTTTGAAATTAATTTTTAAGTGATGAAACTTACCAAATCAGTTTTGGCAGGCATTTTTTTGCTTGCAGGTTCGGCTTTTTGTGTTAAAAGTCAGACAGCCGATCTGGCAAAACATGTTAACCCGTTTCTGGGAACTCAGTTCTTCGGGCATACCTATCCCGGAGCTGCTTTGCCGTATGCCATGGTTCATCTGAGTCCCGAAACCGGAACTGAAGGCTGGAGCCATTGTGCTGGTTATGTTTACGACGAGAGTACCATCATCGGTTTCAGTCACACGCACTGGAGCGGAGTGGGTATGGTCAATGGTGGCGATATACTTCTGATGCCAACCAACGGACAAAAGCTTCAGATTATGCCGGGTAGCGAAAGCAACCCCGACGACGGTTACCGCTCACGGTTTGATCACGCCGAAGAAACAGCATCGCCGGGTTATTACTCCGTTATGCTGAAGGATTACAACATCAGGGCCGAACTTACGGCCACGCGCCGTGCCGGTTTTCACAGGTATACCTTTCCAAAGTCGGGTTCTTCGCGCATTATTCTGGATCTGGGTCATCAGATCGGAAGTATGAAACCTGCCAAAGACTCGGAATTCAAAATAATAAACAACAACCGCATTGAAGGTTTCAAGAGTTCGGGCTTTGGCTCGGTTTATTTTGTGGTCGAGTTCAGCAAACCATTTCAATATTATGGAACCTTCGACGCCTCGTATGTCACTCCCGAATCGGGTGCCAGCCTTTTTCCCTATAAAAGTGGCGAAAGAGGCAACAAAATAGGAGTGTTTGTTACCTTCATCACCGCCGAAAACGAGCAGATACTTGTAAAAGTTGGTATCTCGTACACAAGTCTGGAAGGTGCCCGCCAAAATCTCCATACCGAAATACCACACTGGGATTTTGACAAAGTCGCTGCCGATGCGCGTAACCTGTGGAATTCAGAGCTGAACAGGATTGCCATTGAAGGCGCTTCGGACGATAAAAAGGAAATTTTCTATACGGCAGTTTATCATTCGCTTCTGGCTCAGTACATCAACCAGGATGTCGATGGTAAATTTGTTGACTCCGATGGAAAAGTACATGTCGCAAAAGGGTACGACTTTTACGGTTCGTTTTCCTGCTGGGATACTTATCGCACGCAACATCCGCTTTTAACCTTAATCGCACCCGACCATGTTTCGGATTTTATAAAATCGATTGAAGAAAAAACGCGAAACTATGGCTGGCTGCCGGCGCAGCACTTTCAGAATGTATTTGGCGAAGCCATGGTAGGTGACCACCTTATTCCTGTTATTGTGGATGCCTATATGAAAGGATACCGCGATTTTGATGTTCAGTTTCTTTACAATGCTATGCGCCGTAAAGCACTCGAAACGCCTGCTGATCCGCGGTTAAAACATTCGGCACGCTCTGGATTGGAATATTACATGAAACTTGGATACACGCCTGTCGATAAGGTTACCGAATCGGTCCCCAATACGCTGGAATTGGCTTATGACGACTGGTGCATTGCGCAGCTGGCAAAAGCGCTTGGCAAAAACCAGGATTATGAGCTTTTCATGAAACGTGCTATGAACTACAAAAACCTCTGGGATGCTGAAACGCACTTTATGCGGCCTAAAAAAGCCGACGGCAGTTTTCTGGAAGCGCTCAATGGCCGGGAACAGGAAATTGTGAAGGAAGGCGAGCATGCTTACTATAAATATTTCGATCCGCTGCTGGTGGGACGCCGTCCAAACCGGCATTACACTGAATCGAATGCATGGCAGTATATCTGGTCGGTACAGCACGACGTTCAGGGGCTTATCAGTCTTTTCGGCGGTAGGGACCAGTTTGTAGCCAAACTCGATACTTTTTTCACCATGGATGTGAACATCACTCCTCCCAAATATGTGGGTGTTGTCGGCACCATTGGGCAGTACGTGCATGGCAACCAGCCTTCGCATCATGTGGCATATCTCTATAACTATGCCGGCCAGCCCTGGAAAACGCAGCTTCGGGTAAGAGAAGTGATGGAAGAACTCTACCGGCCGGGCCCGGGTGGCTTATGCGGTAACGAAGACATGGGATCGCTTTCGTCGTGGTATGTTTTGAGCGCTATGGGATTTTATCCTGTAACACCGGGCAGCACAGCCTACACCATCGGGAGTCCTCTTTTCGGAAAAGCATCCATAAAGCTTGGGAATGGAAAGACCTTTGTGGTAGAAGCCGTGAACAATTCCTCCGAAAACAAATATATCCAGTCGGCAACCCTGAACGGCAAACCACTCAATAAAACATGGATTTCGCAGCAGGATATTAACAATGGTGGCACACTTGTTTTCCAGATGGGAGCCGAACCTAACAAAAAGTGGGGCTCCAAACCCGAGGATGCGCCTCCTTCAGCTTCGGTTTTTTAGGTTGTAGGATCAGGAATAGTGCCGACTCTAAAAAATACCCATAATAAGGTTAAATTGGCACTTGTATTTATTTTACTAAGGTTTGAGAAATGAAAAATAAGGTCCTTTTTAGAAAAAAGGAGCATTGCTTATGTTTTAGCAAACACCTTTTGATCAAAGCATGGCGAAGCCTAAAATGCTAATTCCTTACTAACGGAGGGCGTTCAAGGGAAGTCGACGAAGGAGACGGACCGCGTTTTCGCCGTTAAAGACTTTTTTGGTGACTTTTTTGGTCACAAAAAAGTTACAATGGCTGTTTGAAAACTTAAAGTTATTTGCTCTCTGCGTCTTCTTTGCGCACTTTGCGCCCTTAAAGAAATTGAATCCCTAAAGCTTTATAAAAATCTTTTTCCTGTAAAGAATATAAGCCGGTACAAAGCAGGTTAGCACCGAGAATATCGCCCATAGAAGCGATGCCGTGTAAATATATATTCCCGAATTTACCATGGTGGTCATTGCAAAGTCATGCAGGCCGGTAACGTAGTACAAAGTCTCAAAAACATCGGCTAGCACGTATATGGCAATTGCATTGCTCCCGAATATGATCCAGGGTTTCAGGCCCGTTTTTAGTTCTTTAATTTCTACCAACCAGTAAATGAGGGCAAACACCATAAAAGCCCAACCCGAAGTGACCAGTGCGTAAGAACTTGTCCATATCCTTTTTATTATGGGGAGATATAGGGATAGGCCATAGCCGGCAATCGTTAAAACCAATCCGGTGAGTAAAAATGTTTGAACGGTTTTTTGCTTATCCCTGCTGATGGTAAGCAGTCTCCCTGCCATCAAACCCGTTATGCCGGAAGCAATGGCCGGGAAGGTGCTCAAAAACCCTTCCGAGTCGTATCCTTTTTTATTGAGCAGGAAATGGGGAATTACAACTCCGTCCATCCAGTTGGTAAGGTTCTTCCCCGGATCCAGTATTCCGGCACCAATATTTGGTACGGGGATGAATTTCAGGGCGAGTACGTAAGCTGCCAGAATTCCCAGGGCTATGTATAACTGACGTTTCCATCCGGTATAAAGAAACAGGATGGCACATGCAATAAAAACAAGGGCTATACGCTGTAAAACGCCCGGGAGTTCAATTCGGCTAAAATCAAAAGTCGGCAGTATTTTGAGAAACATCCCGATAGCAAATATTTTAACAAACCGCCAGAACGATTTGGTTAGCAGCTCACTTTTGGTTTTACCGGCATCAAGCTGCTTTGTGAATGCCAGTGCAACCGATATGCCTACTATAAAAATAAAAAACGGAAATACGAAATCGGTGGGCGTGGTTCCAACCCATTTTGCGTGTTCCAGCGAACCGTAAATTGCTCCCCACGATCCCGGAAAGTTTACAAGAAGCATTGCTGCTATAGTCAGGCCTCTGAAAACATCCAGAGAAATAAGACGGTTGTTGTTGTTCATACCAATAAAAGTTGAACACAAATCTGGAAAACTGGCCTGACAGAAACCTGTTAAATTTTGATAATTATTGCTTAAATAATTTCAATTCCATATTTTATTGGTAAAGATACTTTATAAATATTCCCAAAAACTTTTAGTCTTTTCGCTATATTTTGATTATATTTAATTATCAGAGGATGAAATGGTAACAGTATACATTTTGCCTTTTAAGAACAGCTAAATGAACAAGGTTGAAATTGAAATTAACAGAATTCGTAATCAGATAATAAATTCCACTTTATTAATACTGTCCTATTTTTTAGTTTTGGTATTGATCTTTGTTTTGCTCAGGATTAACCAATTTGGGTTGCATCCCCTTTTCATAATTCAAATATCGGGTCTGGTTATCGTTGCCACTTTGATTATTTTCCGAAAGAAAATTGCTGCAGGGTTGAAGTTTCATCTGTTAGCCTCAGTTTTTCTGGGGCTTGGATTTGCCGGCATATATTACTTTGGCATTTCAGGAGGGTATATCCTGTGTTTTATAGGTATTATTTTAGCAACAATTGGGTATGGAAGGAAAGCCGGTCTCTGGTATGCTTTATTTACACTTTGTTCAATTGGATTTATAGGGTTTTTGCACTCGCACCACCTGGTGAATAAAATTACAAACCTCGAGAATTATAACAGTAGTGCATTAACATGGTTTAATTTATTTCTCACCGGGCTCTTTCTTATTGCTTTGATCATACAGTCAATAGGCAAATTTTATAATTATTTTCATGAAACAATCATGGTTCTGAACAAGAACATGGAGGAACTGGAAAAATCCAACCTGGCTCTGATGCAGAATGAGTCTATACTTGAAGAAAACAATGAAAAGCTTTTGAAGCTAAACGAACAAATTTCTCAGGCAAAATTAAATGTAGATCTAAGTGAGGCTCGTTTAAAAGCGGCACAGGCTCTGGCTCATGTAGGTAATTGGGAATATGATTTACGATTGGATAAACTTACCTGGTCAGAAGAAGCAGGCAGAATTTTAGGAAATTCATCTTCAATGCGGGAGGGGAAGCTGGAATGCTTTTTCAGGTATATCTTCCCTGATGACAATACTTTTGTCAGCAGTTCTTATGATAACCATCTTAAAACCAATGATCTTTTTAATATAATTCATCGTGTCTTATTAAATGACGGGAGTATCAGGTATGTAAATATTCAATGCTGCACCGAACTCGATGCTGCCGGGAATCCGCTTCTATCCACCGGAACAATTGCTGATATTACCAATCAGATGAATATCCGCAAACAACTGATGAATGCCATTGAAAAGTCTGAAAAATCATATCTGCAGCTTCAGAAGCGAAATGAGGAATATGAGAAGGTAAATGAAGAGCTGAGTAAAACGAATTTATGGTTACTCCAGGCCAAGGAAAGAGCGGAGGAAAGTGATAAGCTTAAAACGGCGTTCCTAAACAATATATCGCATGAAATAAGAACTCCAATGAATGGTATACTTGGATTTTCAGATGCAATACTGGACGAGGCCATTCCTATGAACAAAAGGTTGAAATACAGGAGTTATATTGAAGAAAGTACAACACGTTTGCTCGATGTAATTACTGATCTTCTCGATTTATCCAAGATTCAGACAAATCAGCTGGTTGTCTTTTCTATGGAAATTAAAATTACAAAGCTGTTCGATGAATTGAAAAACAAATTCGAAACAAAATGTCACGAAAAGGGTATCAGCTTGTTCTTTGAAATTGAGGGCGATGAAAATGATACTATCATTTCTGATAATTATTATCTCCATAGAATTCTCATCCATCTTGTGGACAACGCCGTAAAGTTCACTTCCACCGGAGCGGTTATCGTTAAATACTCCCAAAACGAGCAGGAATGTATTTTCTCTGTAGTGGATACAGGAATTGGAATTCCGGAAGAAATGATTCCTAAAATTTTCGAACCTTTCCGACAGGTTGAAGTCGGCCAAACCCGTGATTATGGCGGTAATGGAGTGGGATTGACCATTGTAAAAGGAATTGTTGATGCTTTGGGCGGGAGAATACGGCTAACATCCCAATTGGAAAAGGGAACTAAATTTTCAGTTCATTTTAATGCAGATGTTTCTTCAAAAAGCTTTAGAAGGAAAATCGAAAGCAAAAGGAATATCGCCGATTTGACCATTCTGATTGCTGATGATGAGTTTTTTAACTACGAATACCTCAAGTTGGTAATTACTGCTGAGGGATCAAAGGTTCTGTGGGCTCAGAACGGTGAAGAAGCTATTCAGATTGCTCTGAAACAAAAACCTGATTTGATTTTGATGGATATTAAAATGCCAATAAAAGATGGTATAGCGGCTACGAAGGCAATAAGGCTTTCGTACCCCGAATTACCAATTATAGCTATTTCGGCATATACTTTTGGTGAAGATGTGGATAGAGCAATGGAGGCCGGGTGTGAAACTTTTCTTTCGAAACCTATAAAGAAAAAAGTATTAATAGAAACGATTCAGGAACTAATAAAGTAAGATAACAATTATAAATAATACAATATGAATGAATTATTGCTTATGGGGATCATTTCGGTTTTGTCCATCCCGCTCGCAGTTTTAATTTTAAGATGGATTTTTGGTAAATCCATTATGTTTACTATGAGCCTGTGGACGGTATTGTTTGCAGTTTTTTGCTGCTTTCTCTACTTTGTGATTGGAACGATTGGAGTAATCCATACATTGTGGGCAACTCCTTTATCGTTTTCGTTGGGAATTGTAATGTTTATTTATATCAGACGCATTATTAAAAAGCCGTTAGATGAGAATATTGAAAAGATAAAGTCTTTGTCCCAGGGAGTTCTTCTGGTCGATAAGAAAAGTAACAACGACAAATATGAATTGCAGGTTTTAAATGAGTCAATCGCTCAACTTTCAAATAGTCTTGTGAGCATTGTTTCCGAGATACGTGATAATTCTGCGGAGCTAGAGCAGTCCAGCAATCAGCTTAGTCATGCTTCAACTCAAATTTCGGAGGGCGCCAACGAACAGGCTGCCTCTGTGGAGGAAGTGTCATCCACTATGGAAGAGATTACTTCCAACATTGAAAATAACACCGACAATGCAAGAGAAGCTGAACAGATCACAAAAAAAGTAAGTTCCGAAATTTATAAGGTAAGCTCAGCTTCCAGGGAGAGTTACCAATCAGTGCAGAACATAGCCGAAAAAATAAGTATCATTACCGATATTGCCTTTCAAACCAATATTCTGGCATTAAATGCTGCAGTTGAAGCCGCCCGGGCTGGCGACCATGGGAAAGGGTTTGCCGTTGTGGCTGCCGAAGTCCGCAAACTGGCCGAGCGAAGTAAAACTGCAGCCGACGAGATCATAAGTCTAGCGGGCAAAACGGTGAGTCTTACCGAGGAGTCGGGGCGACTTATGGACGATCTGGTTCCGGAGGTTGAAAAGGCCACCAGGCTTGTACTTGAAATATCGGCGGCCAGTGTGGAACAAAATCATGGTGCGGGACAAGTCAACCATTCCATTCAGCAGCTTAACAGCATAACGCAGGGTAATGCATCCTCATCCGAGGAGCTTTCGGCAAGTGCCGAATCTCTGGCCAACCGAGCCCAGCATCTGAACGAGCTAATTTCGTTTTTTAAAATCAGCGATGGACGAGGAAGATAGGGTTGAGCTTGGATATAAGTAGTAACCCAAAACGTCCCCCAAGGGCTAATTGTGTTACTGAAATTCTTAGGTCCAACTCACATTATTTTAGGCTTCCCTATGATTTTTAATGGTTTTCTAAACATTAATGTCTCTGTGAAGGTGGAAGATAGCCATTGCGACGATGTCAGAGAAATCTCTTTGCTTGAATGTTTGCGCGTCGCCGGAATTTGCTTTGAATTTAATCCGGGGGTTACACTTCGTTTCACCCCCGGCTACAAATGTGCAACACCTCCGGCGTTGAATACACTGGCATTACCGCATTATGCGCCCATTTTTTGGGCCGCGTCTACTTATAACAGGTCTGGGTAAATGTTAGAAAATCCGTTATAAAAAACTCTGGCAATACTGAAATGGCAGGGTTCGGGATCGGCCTTTTGAAAATGGCGTTTAGAAAACAAAAGAGTTCCAGTTTCCTTTAGCTTAACCAGATATATAAAAATAAAGTTACGACCGAGAGTACTGCAAGATGCAGCCGCCAGTCTGTTATCCCTTCGAACTTTGCCAGTCCGTTGGAGTAATTGATGGTGGTTTTTTCAAGTTTTTCGGGAGCTGTTTTAGCTGTGAATGCCGATACCAGAAATAACACTCCGGTAATGAGGATTTCGGCCCAGAGTCCGCGATAGCCAAAATTCAGCGTAAGCTTGTAATGCAGAAACGGAAAGATATTCCTGCCTGTTTCGGGCCCAAGAAGCTGGTCGGTAACAAAAATGGTAGCAAGGACCACCCCGACAATCACCGATGCCGCCGCTCCTTTCAGCGTTACTTTTTTGCTTGCAATACCAAAGAAAATAGCCGGGAAGACAGGTATTACAAGGTAAGCGCTAATGGTCTGCAGATACTTGTATAGGCCTTCTTCATTTTTGTAGACAAGATATGCAGCTCCAATTCCGAGAAAACTTACAAGCAGAATGATATACCGACCGAGGGTAACCTGCTTCTTTTCTGGGAATTTGGGGTAGAATTCAACCACAAAATCCTTAACTACTAGTGTCGATACGGAATTTAGCACTGCAATGAGCGAGGTTACCAGAGCCGCGAGCAGCGATGCAAGAAGAAGCCCCCTCAAACCAGAAGGAAGAAGGTTATTCAGCAAAAGTACAAAGGTCTGCTTGCTGTCGTCGCCTGAAAGTTCTCCGGGAAACAAAGCATAAGCAATCACTCCGGGCAATGCAAATAAAAATATGGGCAACAATTTCAGAAATACGGCAAACATTGCTCCCCAGCGTGCCTGTTTTAAATCGGGCGCTGCCAGTGTACGTTGTACATTTACCTGATCGATGCCCCAGTAAAAAATGCCGGCATAGAAAGCGGTTGCCAGAATGCCCCAGAAAGGATAGGCTCCATCATCGTAGGGTTTGGAGATGGTTACCATATCGGGAGCTTTCTCCATCAATGCACTCCAGCCTCCAACTTTATCCAGACCAATAAACAGCATAATCGCTGAACCTACGATCATGATAATTACCTGGATGGCATCGGTATAGGCCACTGCCGTAAATCCTCCCAAAATGGTGAAAAAAGCAACTGCCATGGCAATCCAGAAAACGGTCGACATCACATTCCATCCCAGGATACTGTTGAGTACAAGCGCTCCGGCAAAAAGTGTAAAGGCCAGCTTGGTCATGATGCTGATGACAAGCATCAACCCCGAGAAGAGGGTTCGTGCCCTGCGGTTGTAGCGTATCTCCAGAAACTCGGGAATTGTATAAATCTTGTTTTTAATGTAATAAGGAAACAGAAAGGCGCAGGCAAAGCCCAGGGTGATAACCGTTGTCAGCTCCACTGACCCTGCTGCCAGACCATAACGGTACGAGTCGCCCGACAGGCCTACCAGATGCTCTGCCCCAATGTTGGTAGCAAAAAGCGATGCTCCTACAATGGGCCATTTAATGGAACGGCCTCCAAGGAAGAAGTTGGTACTGTTATGTCCGGCTTTTTTGCGGTATGCCATGTAAAGACCGTAACCAAGGCTTCCTCCCATTATTATGGCAAGTATCAGCCAGTCAATCAGCGAAAGGGACAGGTTCATAGTTGTTTATTTTAAGCTTTCAGCTATTGTGTCGAGACGTTTTATGCTCTGGATCATTGCTCTTACTGTATGGTAGTTGATTTTCCACGAATGTCCCATGTGCGTCCAGATGGGTTCTCCGCGACGTGACAGCAACGGGTACCATTCTCCAACGGCTTTGTTGATCATTTTATCGAACACAAAGCGATGAACATTTTTGTAGGCCTCCCAGTATTTTTCGTCGCCAAACAGGATAACTCCATCCAGCAGACCTATCAAAACTTCGGCTTGTTGCCAGAATTCCTTTTCCTTGTCGTAAACGCCTCCCGAGTGCGGTCCTTCCACATAAACACCGCCAAATTCAGTGTCTATTCCGTTGTTCACGGTATGCTCGAAAATTATCCTGAAAAGGTCGTAATAGGATTTAGGATCCTGTTGGGCTATTTTCAGTGCATGCAGCAATAAATGAGCAAACTCGGCATTGTGACCGTAACAGGTGTTGTCGGTGGCATTCCCTTTCTGGCCTTCGGCCGAAAAACGGTCCCAGCCCCAGATGATATCGAATTTTATTTGTGGTGCCACAGTCCAGTCTTTGTAAAACTGCGGTATTCCGGTTTTATAGACAGGATGGATAATACGATGGATCAGAAGATCGATATCTTCCATTAGCTTCCGGTGATGGACCTCTTGGCCTGAGCATTCATAAAGGGTTGTAAAGGCTTCCATGAGGTGCATGTGCACATCGAGGGTTTTGCGGTCGCCTCCGGCGCTGCCCGGACCGCATAATGTCCATTCGCGGTGGAACATCTCCCAATAGCCGCCATACATCGAGTCGACGCAGTATTTCTGCAGCAGGTCGAAACACTTAGAGGCATATTCGAGGCCTCTGCTGTCGCCGGTTGCAAGGGCGTATTCGCTTAAGGAATATATAGCAAAACTGTGACCGTATATAATTTTTTTGTCAATTTTCACATTGCCTTTGCGGTCCATCATCCAGTAGAAGCCACCATGCTCCTTGTCCCACATTTTATTGATGATGAAATCGGCACCATGGCGGGCAATTTCGGCATAGGCGCCGCCGCCGTAACCTGCCCTGTGAGCTGATGATATTGTAAATAGGCAGCGGGTTTGTGCTATGAGCGATTTTTCGTCTTCGCCGGTATCGTTGCCATGCTGGTCGAAATGGGTAATATAACCGCCATTTTTTGTGTCGATCATGCGGGTTGTCCAAAAGGGCAGAAGCTCACTGGTAAGGTGATTGAGCGCCTCGTTTTTCAGAGCAATAACTTCTTCTTTTTTCATGGTGGTAGTATAGTTTAGTTCAAATATCAATTTATCCGATCCTGAAGGGTGGGGTGAGGATGTTAACCTCACCTCCGAGGAGAGGGAACAGCTCTTCGTGTCTAAATGGCCTTTATTGTTTTGACAATCAAATTTAAAAAAATCCTCAAAATGCTTGCCCTTGCAATGCCTTTCCCCCTTTGGAAGCTTTGTAAAAAGTAAGTTTTTCTCTCTGTGGTTCTTAGTGCCTACTCTGTGGTACTCTGTGTAATAAAAAGTTACACGGAGTACCACAGAGGACACACAGAGTTTCACAGAGTTTCACAGAGTTCTTAACAGCCTCCTTGTGAGCGGGCAGGGGTGAGGGTATCTTATTTTCCCAGCTCTCTGTAATAAAGCTTCTTAGCTTCGATTTTCATTCCGGGGTTGTGCCCCTGAATGGCAAAATGGCCAAAGGTGTATTCGCTGTCCTCATAAGTCATTACCAGTTTGTTGTTGATGAAGAACTCGATATGCGGACCTATGACTTTGATGCGGTAGCTGAACCATTCTCCATCGCGAGTTAAAAGCTGTGTTGCTTTGCCTGTAGGCTTGCCGGGTTTCCAGAGCCAGCCGGTGTATGCATCCTGGTTATGGCAGATCTGTGCTTCGTATCCGCGCGGAAAGCCATCGGGATTATCGGCAGGAGGATTGGCCCTAAAATAAAGACCGCTGTTTGTTTTCTCACCAGATATGCGGAACATGCCTTTAAACTCAAAGTCCTTGCAGGTGGCATCGGTGTAAATATGCCCCATGCCTCCTTCGCCGGTTAAAATTCCGTTTTGTACCGTCCACGTTGCCTTGCCGCGCACAAACCATCCCGAAAGATCTTTTCCGTTGAACAGCGATATCCATTTCTGTGCATTGGCATTGTAAGCCGAAGTGGCAAGAAAAATCACAAGAAGTAGTTTCAATGTCTTCATAAATGTTATTTATTAAGTGCTTGATGAAGTGACAACAGGAAGTCGCGGTTGTCGGCGGTGAGGTAATGCATTTCCCCTCCCATTCTGTTGAATGTTTTGCAGTACCGCAGATAATAAGCGGGATTATCGGCAGGTGGTTCGCCATCTTTTTGCCAGTCCCAGTCCGATTTGGCCAGGTCGGCAATCAGCATGTAATGGTTGGCTATTAGTTTCTTCTCCTGTATCTTCAGGTTTTGCGACATGGACAGCGCTTTTTCGAAAATCATGGGCGACATCACCGCTGAGCCAATGGACATGTAAACGCCGTTTTCGAGCTTGCTCACACTGTTTGCAAAATACAGGAAATCGCTGAGTGCCGTCCTGCCCAGTGCAGCGCCGTGGTTCATCGGGTGGTTGTAAATGATATCGTGGCCAAACATGGGATGCCCTGTAAATGGAATTCCCAACTCAAAGGCTTTGGCCTGAACCGAATATTTTTTGTAAGGGTGCGGAATGGCCATAAATCCCGGCTTCAGGCTGAACCTGTTAATCACTCCCGCGAGGTCAATTGCGGCAGCTGCTTTGTCGGGATCGGCAACCATAATTTTGGCAGCTTCATCGTACAATCGTGTAACCTCAGGAATTTGCAGCCCTTCCCTCGAAATCATTTTACCGACTGACTCCCCGTAGCCCAGACCTTCGTAAGCACCAACGATCAGCGCCAGGTTGATGTAATATCCTGTTTCGTGCCATACACCAAACTGACCGTGTTTCACATTTTCGCGTACATCTTCGCTCGATTGTCCCTGAAAAGCAAACTCCCAATCGTGGATAATACCTGCGCCATTGGTCGAAAGATGGGTAACCCAGCCTTCCTCAATAAGGGCAATCAGCGTTGGAGCCATGCCGTTTTTGATGGTATGTGCGCCGAAAGTTAGCATTACCGAACTTTTTAACTCACGCGCCTTACGGATGCGGTCCGCCGTCTTTGCAATCAGGGCAGAGCCTTTTTCGGTAAGGTTTTGCGGTTGCTGCCCTGCCGGAACGTGGTCTCTTTCAATGTAAACCTTGTTTTTTCTTTCGCGCAGACTTTTTATGTTCAGCCTGCTCCTGTCAAGTTTTGGATAAGGCATCGCTTAAAGGTTTAAGATGTTTAGAATATGGTTAAGCTGAGAGAAATCTGGTATAACAATGTCGGCTCCAGCTTTGATAAGGCGTGAGCGCTTGCTCTCGTTTAACCCGAAACGTTTTAGCTCGTTGCTGGCAATACCAACTGCAACGCCGCCTCTCTTGCGTGTTTCGCGCATTTCCACCGGACCGTCGCCAAAAGTAGCCACCTGGGTAAGGGCCAGTTCGCCAATATCGCCCATGATGCGGTCGAGCACAATCTTCTTGGCTTCCTTGGTCACATCGCCCACAGCGCCATAAATGCGGCCTTCGAAAAGATGCGCATATCCCAGAGCTTCAGCTTCTTTTTTAACATCCTCTTCATCGGTGCCGCTGGCCAGATAAAGCTTCACCCCAGCATCGTGCAGCTTTTGCAAAAACTTCACAGCATTTTTTATAATGAAATCCTCGAGCGCAAGTTCTCCGTTGCGGAATTTCTCTTCCCGAATGATGACCATCTTCAGAAGTTCGTCGTTATAAATTTTCTTATAGCCAAATTCGTTAAGCATTTCGTTTTCGGGAACACAACCGAACTCGCGGATGATATCCAGCAAACCTTTCATTTGCACCAGTGTTTGAATGCCGGTAGTTTTATCAATATAGTCGTTTACCCTGGATAGCACTTTGGAATAAAGCGCTTCGTCGGCATCCTGGTATTTTTTACCCAGGACAGCTTTCACCATCATGGGGCCCATGATATGTTCCCAACCTTCGCGCAGTGTCGAAATGGTGCCATCGTGGTCGAAAATGGCATGCCTGATCTGAAGCTTTTCCTTAGGATTTATGATTTCGATTTCGGTACCCGCATGGTATTTCGCATGACGGATATCGTCGGCCAGTTCGGGCGAATATACGTAATCGGGATCGGCACCTATGGCCATAATTTCTTCGGGTGTGGCGGTGCCTGTCTGGAAAAGCTTCTGGACAGTGACTCCTGCAACAAAGGTACCGATGGTTGCAGCCACTTTCATGTCGTAACCGGCTCCAATGGCTGAGGCAGCGCCTGCCAGATAGCTGTCGCCCGCTCCAACGGTATCCACCCTCGAGATAATCATCAGTCCGGGCATTTCCGAAATTCCTTTTTCGTCGATGGTTAACGAACCTTTTTTGCCACGGGTAATAAACAGTGGCTTTCTGAAACGTTTGTAAAGTTCTTCGGCACAGGCTACCACTTCCGAGTAGAGTACCACATCGTCGGGTGCTTTGTCGAGCGCACACAAACGTGCGGCTTCGGTGTCGTTCATTTTACGGATGGTACCATTGTAGAAATCGTTATACTGGCGGCTGTCCACAATGAAGAGTTTGTCAGGGAATTTGCTGATCACCCCGAGCAGTTGCTCCCGGAATTGGGAAGTATGAATTCCCGAAGGTACCTGCTGATTGATAAGAATAACATCGACTTCTGGTATCTCACGCATCAGGTTGGCAATCAGTGTGTCGGCCGTTTTTCGTGACAAAACATTGTAATTTCCGAAATCCACCCGGTTTAACTCAACATCTTCGATGTATGGTTTCGAATAGGTGTGGGTCGACCACTGTTCGGCCTGTACCAGCATATTGTTTGTTTTGATGCCGGTTTGTTTCATGATGCTGATCATTTCATTTCCGAAAGGATCGTTGCCAATCACCCCAAAAGCCCTGATGTCCTGAACACCCATTGCAGCAAGATTATTGGTAACGTTACCTGCTCCTCCCAGAGAATGCCGCTGCTGCCTTACGGGTCTTGTTTTTTGATTTGTTTCCAGAGAAATTTCGCTCATCGACTCGTCGATAAACCAATAAGCATCGAGACAGAAGTCTCCTACCACTGCAATTCTTACCCTGCTGATGTCATTCAGAATCTTCTGCAATTCGTCTCTTTTCATATTTTCATCATTTTATTTTAAATATTTTATTGAACCTGAATTCTCAGGCTGTATCCATGACTCCAGAAAGCTATTTACATTTAAGCCTGCAGCTTTTCATCCTTTCAAAAAGGCCGTTATGATAACTTTCGGTAGTGATCATTTCAAATCACTGTTGTCCGGTAAATATTTGTCATGATTGGGATTGCTTAGATTTCTCACTTCGTTCGAAATGACAATCAGTTATTTAGATTTTGGGAGTGGTTGGCGGCGTAGCCGCCAACCACTCCCAACTAAGAATGATGAAAAGACTGTCATTCTGAGCGTAGCGAAGAATCTAAAAACTATTACCGGACAGTAGTAATTTCAAATCATGATTATTTCAAATGCTTGTTTAATTATTTGCCTGCTGATTTTTCCTTACAAAGAAGGAAACCCACAGGATGTAGAGCATACAAAATCCTACCACCACAATGCTTGCCAGCGGACCAAAAGTTGTACTTACAAAGCCCATCACCAGCGGAATTACTGCTCCTCCCGAAACTGCCATGATCAACAAACCCGAAATCTCGTTTGCACGTTCGGGAAGCCTCTGAAGTGCAAGTGAAAAAATAAGCGGGAACATATTTCCAATTCCCAAACCGGTGACGAAAATGGCTGCGAAAGCTATGGTATTGGTCGGGGCCAGAAAAATTCCAAGTACACCTGCAAGTGAGAGCAAGGTTGTTAACAGGAGAAAAACACGCGGCTTAATCCAGTTCAGAATAATGGCGCCAAGAAAACGGGCAATGGTTTCGCCGGCAAAGAACATGCTGATGCCAATGGCTGCTCTTTCCATGGTAATGCCGTATTTGGAAATCAAAATATTTGTAATGTTTGTGTTGATGGCGACTTCGGCCCCTACAATTAAGAAGATAGATAATGCCATGATAGCTACAAAGCTGTTGCGCAGTAACCCGAAACATGACGAAAAAGTAGCCGGTTTGCGGTCGGGTTTCGACTCCTGAATGGGTGTAACCGACAGCCAGAAAGCCGATAAAACGGAAGTTACGGCATAAACGGCAAACACCAGTTTCCAGTTACCGAAACGCGAGGCCATAAAGGTGGCAATCAGCGGTCCCGAAAAGGATATGATGGCTTTCACAAACTGCGAGGTGCTCATGTAGCTTGCCAGCTTTTCCGGAGGTGTTACATCCTGCAGCAAAGGATTGGCCGAAACCTGGATAATAGTGTTTCCAATACCAAGAAGGATAAAGGATGCAAACATCATGGGGAATGAATAATGAATAAAGGGAAGGCCAAGACCAATGGCCTGTACCACCATACCGGCATTCAGCATATATCTTTTCCCGAATTTATCCTGTAAAACACCGGCAGGCACCGAGAGTACAAAAAACCACAACAGCACCATGGATGGCAAAAACTGCGAGATGAAATCGGTAAGCGCGAAATCCTGTTTTACATACCCTGTGGCTACCCCAATGATATCCACAAATCCCATGACAATGAACGACATGAATACAGGAAGAATTTTGGGAAGGCCGGCTTTTGAATTATTCATAATTGTAAAATATTAATTTGTAGCTTGGTTTTGTTCTTTTCTATTCCTCGAGCAGGTTCACCTCTTTTATTGTACCTGCTTTCCGGTTCAACAGGAGCGATTTTATTTCCATCGGCCTGAACTGACCTTTCCATTTTGTTTTGGCGAAGCTCAGGTCGAGACTGGCAGTGGTCGGCTTTCCGGCTGTTTCGACACAGCGGATGATGATGTCGTTACCGCTTTCGGATTGTTTGATGGCCGAAACAATGATGTTTGGCTGATCCACACTCAGGAGCGAAGCCGATTTAGGCAGCGACCCTCCGTGAATTCCCTGGTAGACCGAGAGCACAGGAGAAATAAATTCCTCGGTGGTGCGCACAACATTGTTTTCAAATGGTTTACCTGCATAAGGCACAAGCATCATGTTGAATGTATGTATTCCCTGATCCATCCAGAGGTGTTCGGCTTTCATGTCGAGTACGCGGGGATTATGGTGTGCATAAACAGCAGAGCGGATAACCGAGATACGCATATCGTTGTCTTTAACGCTGTATCCGTATTTGGCATCGTTAATAACGGTAAGTCCGCATTGCTGTCCGGCATTCGTTCCGTTCACGTCAATCCAGCGTTGTCCCGGGTCTTCATCGCCATTTACTGCCCGTTGGATATGTCCGTAAGGCGTTTCGTAAGTGGCAACGGGTTGTTCTACATTCACCGGGAACGAAAATTTGAGCATTTTCAGGCGTTCGTGCCAGTCGAGCGATACTCGTGCTTCTATTTTGGGCGAGTCGGCGTACAACGACCAATCGGTTGTCAGTTCTGAGTTACCATAAGAAGTGGTAACCCTCAGGGTTGCTCTTACCGGACCGTTTTCAAGGATTTTTATGTCGGCCCTGCCGAATTCGCCTATTTCCTTGTCAAATGCTTTGATGTCGTGGCTCCAGGTATCGCTGGGGTCGTCAATGATTAAGGCACGACAACCCGTTTGTCCGCCGGCAAAAACTTCCTTACCTGTTTTTTTGTCGAAGATGCTTAAAGCTCCGTTGGAAGCGAAACTCAGTCGGAAGAAGTCATTCTCCAGACGGTTTTCTTCTGCTTTCAGGAGCGGAGTTTTAAATCCGGGTTCTCCGTCGCGCAGCCTGATCTGGCGATATCCCATGGCTGGAATGGTGGCTCCGATGATAATCTTCTTCCGGCTACCTGTTTCCGTTTGCCCTGCAGTCCACTGATGCGGCAGCGGGTTGCCCTTTTCATCTTCCACCCGCGACGATTTGTGCATGGTGCCCCAGTTGAAATCGTATTCAAGAAAACCTGCCACATCCCAGGCGTGTGGATTGAATGCAACCAGGTATTGCGACTCGGGATCTTCGGAAGCTATTTGCCATTCGAGTTTCTGCAATGCCATAACCAAAGCCCTGTGCGCCACATCCTGTGCAAAGCCATAGCCTTCACGGGCAGTTTGCGAATGTTCGTAGAGCGAGGTTCCTGCAAGGCTGTCGTGGAATTGAAGGAAGAGAACCCTTTTCCATGCAGTGGTGAGCTCATCTTTGGGATAAGCGGCATTCCAGGCGGCCGATCCTACCGAGGCAATTTTTTCGGCAGTGATCAGAGCGGCTTCCGACCGGCGGTTGCCTTTCTTGATTTCGGCTTCAATGGTATAACAACCTGTGGCATGGTGCTGCAGATCGTCCTTCACGGTTGGTAAATTCAAACTTTTATTTTCGCGTACTTCTTTAAAGTATTTATCGATGGTGCTGTAGAAGACTTTAGGAGCTCCCGGCTCTGCTTTCAGCTCTTCAATCGATTTGATGTTTTCCTTGGTTGCACCTCCTCCATGATCGCCTGCACCATAGAAGTACATAAAGCTTTTCATGGGCTGGTCCTTAATCTGACTCAGCACTGTTTCCATTCTTTTGCGCACAGGACCGCTGTCGTTATAGCTCATCTGGATGCGATAGGTGAGCACTTTGGTTCCATCAGCGCCTTCCCACCAGAAAAGGTCGGCTGGTATCGTTTTTTCCTTTACGCCGGGGCGCATGAAAACATAATTTTCCATGCCATGCGATTTGATAATCTGCGGTAAAGTTCCGGTATGACCAAACGAGTCAGGGTTAAAAGCAACTTTGGCTTTATGACCCAGCAGCCTTTGTAAGGTAAGCTGTCCGTACAAACCCTGACGCACCATGGCTTCGCCACCGGGAATATTTACATCGGGTTCAACCCACCAGCCACCAACTACGTTCCAGCGACCTTCGTCCACCCGCTTGCGTATTGCTGCCAGCAGTTTGGGGTCGTTTTCGGCAACCCATTCGTAGAACTGGGCTGAACTGGCAACAAAACAAAATCCCGGTGTTTCGTTCATACGGTCGAGTGCCGCCTGAAACGTACTGTGAACCACGGCCACACCTTCACTCCACGACCACAGCCAAACGGGATCGATGTGTGCATGACCAATCATGTGAAAGCTGTAAGCAGCATCGTCGACCGACCAGTTTCCGGCAGTTGAAATTTTGGTGCCCGAAATACCGGCGGCCGGGGCCAACACAAAAAATGCCGAACCGGCAGCGGTTCTGGTTATAAACGATCTTCTTGAAATTCTGTCAGGTTTCTTCGAATTATCAGTAGTCTCCATAATAATTAGTTAGAGTGTATCTGAATTATTTTAACGCATCGTAATAAAAGTTGCCAAAGAAGTGATTTTCTATCATCACGCATAATGTGTGATAAACAGGCAGATGTAACTCCTGAACAAAAGCCGTTCGTTTTTCGGGTACGTTAATCAGGATATCGCATAGCGACTTCATTTTTCCGCCACTTTCGCCTGTTAAGCCTATTACCTTCATGCCTTTAGCTTTTGCGGTTAATATTGCATCAACCACATTCTGTGAGTTGCCCGAGCTGCTCAGGGCCATAAGCACATCGCCGGGTTTGCCGTAAGCAATCACCTGCTGGGCAAAAATCAGATCGGCATCAATATCGTTCGCAATAGCTGTGATAAGACCGGTATGTGCAGTGAGCGCAATGGCAGGTAATCCATACTGAAGCTTTTCTGCAAGATAAGTTCCGCGTTCCTGGTCAGTTTGCATGAGGTTATTCTTAAGTTCTCCCGGCAGAGGACGCTTGTGTTCGAAGCCTTTTATAAGTTCACCTGCAATATGATCGGAGTCGGAGCAGCTGCCGCCATTTCCGCAAATCAGAATTTTGTTTCCGTTATTGTAACACCGGATAAGATATTCGCCGGCATTCAGTATTTCGCCGGCAAGATTTTCCAGTTGAGGATATCTTGTTGTTAACTCTTTAATGATTTTTGTATTCACTTGCATTAATTTCTTAAAAAAGATACTTTGCTTTGATATAGCCAATGCGACGATGTTGGCAAAACTACCCTGCTCAAATGTTTTTCGCGTCGCTGAATTATATGCTCCAATTCAATCCTGGGGTTACACTTCGTTTCACCCCCGGCTACAAAACTGAAACACCTACGGCGTTTTAACAGCCTACTCCCTGTCATCAAACTCCCCAAAAAAACTAAATTACTGATAGTCATTTCGAACATAGTGAGAAATCTGAATAATAAACTGTTTTTAATTGTTTACCGGTCAACATTGATCCGCTATTAAAATTTGTCTTCGTAAATAGCCACGCATAAAGCTGCATAATCGCCAATGGAGTCGCCAAGCTCAGCAGGTTTTATTTTGCAGACTTCAAGAGCCGCCGGAATGGCTTCCCTTTGAAGCACTTTGTCGATCACAGGTTTGAACAAATCCACATTCCGCGAATAGATGCTGCCAATTACAATGCATTCGGGGTTCAGCACATCAATCAGGATAGCCAGACCGGCACCCAGATACCTGGCCGAAGTATTTATAATTTCGAGCGCCACAGGGTCGCCATCCTGCGCTGCCAGAGCCACCATGCGGGTGTCGATGCTGTTGACTTTTTCTATGGAAGGGCAAAATGCTACCGGCTGATTGTTGTTGAGTTTTTCTGTCACAATGGATTTAGCAAGCTGGGCAATGCCGCCACCACTGCAAAAACCTTCGAAAGAACCTGCCTTTCCGAAACCAACAGGTCCATCAGGTGCAAGGCGCATGTGGCCTACTTCGCCGCCAAGGTCGTTTGTTCCGGCGTAAAGTCTTCTGTTTAGAATTAGTCCGGAGCCCATGCCCGTTCCAAATGTCAGAAATATCATATTCGAAGTACCTCTCCCGGCACCCATCAGCCATTCGGCAAGGGCACAGGCATTGGCATCGTTCTGCACTGCAGTTTCAACGCCAAATTCCTCTGAAAAAATTTTGCAGATGGGAACATTGTCCCAACCGGGCAGGTTAGGAGGGGAGTATATCATACCTTTGCGCGAGTCGAGCGGACCACCACAGCTGATGCCAATCCGTTTCAGCTGTGAACCAGGGAAATCCTTCAGCAAAGTTCTGATATGTTCTTTGAATTCGCTGAGGATAGCTTCATAACCCCGTTCGGTTCTGGTTTCAAAAAATATCTTCTTTTTTATCTCGAAGGATGCATCGCCTACCACTACCGCGCATTTTGTACCACCAATATCCAGACCTATATAAATTTCGTTGCCTGTCGTGTTTATGTTTTTCATTGTAAGAAGTTTAGCAGTAAACTAAATCGATTTAGCAAAAATATAAAAATTTTTATGATCCGCACGAACGGCGAATGATAAATTCCGTTTTTAATTTCACATGCTGTTTTTTTGTTTTCTGTGCAGTGATTTCATTTACAAGAATTTCCACGGCCAGCTTGCCTTTTTCTTTCTAAGGATGGTCAATGGCTGTAACCGGACTAACGCAGATCTTGTAAGCATCGGGATTATCGAAGCTCACCACGGCAACATCGCCGGGAATATTCAAGCCGAGTTCGGAGATACATTCCAGACCCATAATTCCCATTTTGCTTGTTGAAAACAGGATAGCATCAGCTTTTTTAGCTTCGTCGCACAATGTTAGTTCTTTTATGGCCTGGGCTACATCGGTATTGTCGTGCGAAAAGGGCAATATTTTTATTAGTTCCTCCTTAATGCCAAGGCCCGAGTCGACAAGCGCTTTTTTGTACCCTTCCTGACGATCGATCATATTTGCCAACTGAAGATTATTGGTAACCAGGGCAATCCTTTTCCGCCCTTTGGCTATCAGGTGATTGGTTGCATTGTACGATGCATCGAAGTTGTCGACTACAATATAATTGCTGTCAATCTGCGGAAAGTAGCGGTCGATCAACACCAGCGGAGTTTTGCTTTTGATCAGCTTTTTAATCTGCTCTTCACTGTTCATGGGGGGTGAAATAATGTAGCCGTCAACCAGGCTCTGCTGCAGCATTCGGATCTGCAGTTCTGACTTCTCAGGTTTCTCGTCGGAGCTGCAGAATATCACCCTGTAACCCTGTTTGGCAGCTTCCTGTTCAATTTCGCGGCCCAGTTTACCGAAAAACGGGTTGGCAATATCGGCTATGATGAGGCCAATGGTTCTTGTTTTCCCGGTTCTTAACCCCTGGGCAATGCGATTAGGCTGATAATTCAATTCTTTAGCAAGAGCCATCACTTTTTGCGCAAGCTCTTCGTTAATGCGGTATTCTTTCGACTTTCCGTTTAGCACAAAGGAAACCAGAGTTTTTGAAACACCCAGTTGATTTGCAATGTCATTCAATGAAGTTTTTTTCATACTAGTTAGTCACTTATGTGCAAAAATATATTTTTCAAAAGTAATTAAATCTCCTTTTTATATCTAAAAGAATATGTTTAATCCTTAAAAAGTATTCATAATCATTGCTGTACTTTAAAAAATACAGGATTTCTCCCGATGGTCGAAATGACAAGGCTTTTTTGGTATTTAAAATGGTTGAGGCTTAGCGGGCGG
>JAJYAG010000269.1 GCA_021779665.1 Bacteroidota bacterium
TTCGTTCAGAATGACAATAAGTTAATGATATTTGGTGGAGGGGGATTCTGCGGCTTCGCCGCAAAATCCCCCTCCACCCCTAAAAACCCAGACTCAAGTCATTCCGAATGGAAGGTACTGGAATGAGGAATCTTTTACATGCTAACTGCCAACTAATTCCCTATGCCCTGCATCCCCATTTCCTTAAAATACCTGAACCATTTTTCTTCAGGATTCTGTATCTTTTTGAGTGTTGCAAGCGATTCTGCTTCATCCTCACCCTTCTCCAATACATGGTACATGTGCAGCAAATTGGACGACTTGATATTTCCGCCACAGTGAACAAACACTTTTTTTCCTTCAAGACCACTCATAATCCCTTTAAAAGCAAGATAATGAACAGGACGGAGGTTTGAACAATCGACCGGAAAATGGATATAATCCATCTTTAACTGTTCCACAAAAGCAGCCTCATCTTTCAAAGAATTACGGGTACTAACGGGAGAAATATTCACCACTGCCTCAAAACCTTTTTCCTTCAATGCTGCAATTTGCTCCGGAGTGGGCTGTGCTCCTGCTGCAAGCCAGTTGTTATACTGATAATAATTCTGAATATTCATGTTTACTGTTTGAAAATTTCCATTGTATTATGTTTATGCTCACGATCCTTAACAACCAGTGTTGTTGAAGGCACTTTCGATTTAGCCGTAAATATCATGTCGTGACCAACACAAAGTCCCATCACGATATTCATGTCTGTCATATTCTCAGCTAAATATTCCGCCTGTCCCGCAGGATTACATGAGATACCTTTTGTCTCTTTTTTTAATATCTCACTTGCCGGAATTTGTCCGTATTTGCATCCTACCGAAAACACCTCGAATTCGTCCGAAAGTGTTTGTTTCAGTAAATCGGCTTCCTTTTGAACAGCAACGCAGTGAGCAATGCCAATCCGTTTGTATCCTGCTAACCGGGCAAAATTCTTCAGCTCTTCCACCCGGTTTTTGCCTGGCAGCCTTGCAGAATCGGATACCTGCATGGTTTTGATATTTTCGGCGCTATATAAGTTTTCCATATTCGTTTTAATTTTCGGATGCAAAAATAATGATGTTCTTCCAATTTGATTCCGGATAGCTAATGGCATGCACAATGCCGGAATTGACCTGCAACAGTTTTTATATTGATATAAACCTGCCGGCACCTTCATTTTTATTATTTTTGATGTCACATTGCCCGTTAATGTTTTGCAAAGCCTTATAGGATATTTAACCCTTACAAAATGAAAAAAATATTCCCCGTTTTGCTGCTCCTGCTGGTAATTTCACTGTTCTGTTGTAAACCTGTCCAAAAGCAAACCTCCGACGAACGCCTGATTTCAACTTTCGACAGCAGTCTCCGAAAAAATATCCTCGATGTTTGGTATTCGCGGGTAATCGACTCGGTTGATGGCGGATACCTCAGCAATTTTTCGCGGAACTGGACTGCCGACACTATTCAGCCTAAAATGCTTGTGTCGCAAAGCAGACAGGTATGGACAAGCTCGCAGGCAGCAATGTTTTACAACGATTCAACTTACACGCGATATGCCCGTCACGGGTTCCGGTTTCTAAAAGAACACATGTGGGACTCCGCTTATGGTGGTTTTTTTAATCTGCGCTCCAAAAACGGTGGATATCTGAACCAGCTGTACAAAAACCAGAAAATGGCTTATGGAAATGTATTTGCCATTTACGGACTGGTATCGTATTACAACCTTACCAAAGACACTGCTGCTCTTAACCTTGCAAGAAGAACCTTTCTGTGGCTCGATAAAAACAGCTACGATAAGGTTAATGGCGGATATGCAGACGCTATGAACCAGGACGGAACATGGACACTAAATCAGGAAAATCCGGCCTCACCAGCATTGAAAGATTATAATTCGAGCATCCACATTCTTGAAGCCTTTACCGAGCTTTACAAGGTATGGCCCGACAATCTTATAAAAACAAGGTTACAACACATGTTAACCCTGGTGAGAGATACTTTTGTCGAACCAAAAGGTTACCTGCGCCTTTATTTTACAGAGGACTGGAAACATGTAACCAACCGCGATTCGGGACTGGAGGTAATTCGTAAACGAAAGGGGATGGATCACATTTCTTTCGGTCACGATGTGGAAACGGCATTTTTACTGCTTGAAGCCTCCCAGGCTCTTGGAATAAAAAATGACACAACCACATTACGAATAGCCCGCAAGCTTGTGGATCACTCATTAAATAACGGATTTAACAAACGAGTCGGATGCCTTTATGGAGAAGGATATTATCTTCCGGGAAAGGATACAATCACCATCCTGGAAAAGAATGCGCAATGGTGGGTGCAGGCAGAAGGGTTAAATGCATTTCTGCTGATGTCGAAAATCTATCCTGATCACAAAGAATACCGTGAAGCTTTTCAGAAAATCTGGGAGTTTATTGAGGCCAACCTGATTGACAAAGAGTTTGGCGAATGGTATTTTGAAGGTCTAAATTACAGTCCGCAATCGAAATTAGCTCCCAAAGCAACCATATGGAAGGCAAACTACCATAACAGCAGGGCGTTAATGAATTGTATCCGCCTGTTGAAAAATGAAAACGAAGTTGCGCTTCATTTCAGGGAGTTAACGTTGTAAATTCTTATTTCGACCTGTGGTGGCGGAAATGCAACTGTTTGGGATTTAAATTAAACACCACCAGAATAATATAGGTTATCAGGGACATAACCCATATAGCCAAAATATTGAAAGTGAATGTTGACAGGTAAGTATTACCTATTCTTTTATAAGCCGATAAAAAGTGTGAACGTCCTGTAACTGACTGGGGAATTTGATATACAGGCTCGAGTTCGCGGATAATCCGGTTTCCATCAATGGTATAGGGTTGAAGTTCCTTACGTTTTAAAACCAGGTCGGCCAGGCTTTTGTTATAATTCTCGTTTTTGCAGAAAAGATAATTGTCGATATTGCCAAACTTTTTCACAAGCGATTGGGTAATACTATCCTTTACGGAAGCAACGCGGTTTAGCTCATCTGAAAGAAAGCTGCTTAGCTTTTCCAGCTTCTTTATTAACTGATCAGGATTCGCGGGGTCGAATTTCAAACTTCCGAAATTATATGGCATGGTGCTTATCTTCTTCAATTCGTAATTGATAAACGCCACATCTTTATAATAGTCTTTGGAGTTTTTTTCCAGATTTTTAACCTCCTCCACGGCCTTTTTAATCTCAGGTACAGCAAATAAAAGGTTAAACTTGATGTTACTTTCAGTTTTCTCTATAGCGAAATAATACTTCTGGTATGCATTGGACGAAAACTGTTTCACCACCATTGCTTCGTAAGCCCACCGCGAAGCCATCATATCGCCTACCAGCGGCACATATTCCTTCGACGAAACCACGCTGTTCAGTTTGTTATATTTTACAACCACTCCGCTTAAGAGCATCTGGGGCACAATAATAAGCGGTACCAGTATGTAAATTGCAATTACCGAATTCAGAATGGACGAAATATACAAACCTACCAGGCTGGCAAAACAGGAGGTTGAAAACATAATCAGCCAGAAGCTGAAAATCATGCCATGGATCTCCAGAATTGTATTCCCGATAAGCACATACAAAAACGACTGAATAGCACTTATTGCAAAAACATAGGCAACTTTGGAATTGACGTACGAAATACGACTTAACTTCAGAAACGATTCGCGCATTACAATTTTACGGTCGCGAATAATTTCTTCGGCACTCATAATTAATCCCAGAAACAGCGCTACAATAACGCTCATAAAGAAATAAGAGGGCATATTTTCGTTGAAACCAAAACTATAGTGCGACAAACCTTCATCGATGTTCGTATAGCGGCACAGCGCGGCCAAAACCCCGGCCAA
Source organism: Bacteroidota bacterium (assembly GCA_021779665.1). Lineage (GTDB taxonomy): Bacteria > Bacteroidota > Bacteroidia > Bacteroidales > JAAUTT01 > JAAUTT01. The sequence continues at coordinate 3,882 of JAJYAG010000269.1, forward strand.
AACCGGCGAAATGGTAAACAAAAGCAAGATATATTGTAAATTGGCAAGTTTGGTCAGCAGATTTCTCTTGCTGTAAATTAAAAACTGCCTGATTGCTCCGGGTTTGTTAAACTGAATTTTAGGTATGATCCTGGAAACTGCCGCATCATCCTTAACAGGTATTTGCTCCATAAAAAGCTTATGCCAGTCGGAAGGCATTGTTTTCCGTTCGTTAGTATACTCTCCGAACTCGTTAGTTTTTTTCTCCTCGAGTATTTTGAAAATGGCTTCGGGATTAACATTGTCGCAAACGCTGCAGATATCGGAGCTGGAAAAGACGCGTTGATAATAATCGTTGAAATAGGGAATTGCATCGAGCGGATTGCCAAAATAAACCGGGTATCCTTCCTTATCGAGAACAATTATTTTGTCGAACATCTTAAAAATGTCGGAAGAAGGCTGATGAATGTTAACAACCACAATCCTACCCTTGGTGGTTTGTTCCGAGAGCAGGTGCATAATTTCTTCCGAATCGGACGATGAAAGTCCGGAGGTAGGCTCGTCGGCAAAGAGTATCCAGGGCTCACGAATCAGCTCGAGGGCTATATTCAGCTTTTTCCGCTGGCCACCGCTTATCAGACGGTTTAGGGTAGATCCTACCTGCATGTCTCTCACTTCGTACAAGTCGAGATCCATGAGCAGGTTATTTACTTTTTCTTTCAGAATATCGTCGTCAACATCGCCATAACAGAGCCTTGCGTTAAGAAGCAGATTCATGAAAACAGTAAGCTCCTCCACAAGAAGGTCGTCCTGAGAAACATACCCAATAATTCCCTCGAGCTTGTCACTTTCGGAGTTAAGGTCCAATCCATTAATTTTTATGGAACCATTTAACGGGCGACGCTTCCCGATAAGCAGATTTATGAGCGTTGATTTTCCAACGCCGCTGCGGCCAATAACGCCAATAAGCTGCTCAGCTTCAAAGTCGAGACTGAATTTGTGAATTCCGTAAGAGCTGTTATTGAATTTGAATTCGAGGTTGCGCACCTGAACATGCAAATCGACCGGCTCGTGTATTTTAAACTTACGAAGTACCTGGTTATAGTAAATTGGCTCGAACCCATCACCCTTAATTACCGAACCTTTGTTGAAAAAATAAACCGACGACGCAAAAACCGGCAGTTTGTTATAGGTTAAAGCATGTGAGCCTTTGTAAATAAATAGAATGGTAACCGGATTTTCAATAAACAGGAAAATTAGCTGTCCTTTAAGGTTTTTGCGCTGTATGTAAGGCAGATCCATTTGTATGGAGCGGTTATCCGAAACTATCAGCAACTTTTGAAGATCGTGAACCTGGTAAAATTTCTCGGTAATAAACCCCTTACAATTGAGGTATTCGGAAGAGCTTAACTTCAGTTCGTGCGAAATTTCTTCAATAAGTTCCGAAAATGAAACATTAATATGCTCTGATGCAGAGTATTTAAGAAGTTGTTTCTCGAAAAGCAACAATCGTAATAATATCTGGAACTTCTGTTTCTTTGGAATATCCTCATTTATCTGCTTTACGGTTTGAATTAAAACCGGAACAATGGACTGCCCTTTGTAAGCTGAATATTGCTGGTAGTATTCATTAAATAAATTAAGGCTTTCGAGCTTGATATTTGCGTTAAACTCTTTAAGAACCGACGATTTAAGAAAGTTTTTTACATTATCGGGAT
>JAJYAG010000003.1 GCA_021779665.1 Bacteroidota bacterium
AAAGGCTGCTGAAATGACTCTTTTGATAAGAGAAACGATTGGAGACATGATATTTCAGATGCTGCGGAAGCATTCAGTATCAACCTCCGGGATTGTGTTGGTGGGCAATACGGCTATGCAGCTTATTTTTGCAGGCGGGGATGTTACTCCGCTTTCAGCTTATCCATTTGCAGCATATAATATAGGTATGAAAACTTTCCGTCCGGGGGAACTTGGCTGGAACTTTGGAGTTGAAGGAGAGGTAGCTTTTTATCCTTCTATCGGAAGTTTTGTTGGGAGCGATATACTTGCAGGAATTATGGCTACAGGAATCCATCAACGGGAAAGCTACACCGCTTTGATTGACCTTGGCACCAATGGCGAGATTGTGATTGGTAACAGGAATAGACTGGTTTGTGCTTCAACTGCAGCCGGACCAGCTTTTGAAGGTTCCAACATATCCGTTGGCATGAGAGCGGTTACCGGCGCCATTTCGTCGTTAAAACTCACGGAGGGTAGGATAGAAGCCGCTGTGATTGGCAATGTTTCTCCCAAAGGTATCTGCGGGAGCGCCCTTATTGATGCTGTTGCCATTTTGAGACAATTAGACCTTCTTGGTATTTTCGGAGAAATTACCTCGGGCGAGAGTAAGGTTGCTATAACCGGGAAAATACAATTAACGCAGAAAGACATAAACGAATTTCAATTGGCAAAAGCAGCCTTGGCTGCCGGCTTGGAGATCCTGGCCAAAACTTTAGGCATTGGACTTTCCGGTATCGAAACCGTTTATATTGCAGGGGGCTTTGGCACCTATATCAACATCGACAATGTAGTTGCAACCGGAATGATTGAAGTTCCCGGGGGAAAAATCCGTAAAATGGGAAACACAGCTTTAATCGGCGCTAAAATGTTTCTGTTTAACAAACAGGATGTAGTAAATGAAATACTTTCAAAAACCATGCATATCAATCTTGAGAGCGATCCAGAATTTCAGGATATTTATGTAGGAAAGATGATGCTGGTGTGACACTTAAAGCCTATTTCTTCAAATAATATTTCCCATTCGTATTTCCGGTAAAATTGAGGATGAACTCAGCTGTAGCTCCTGTGCAAACACTTATTCTGAAAGTGTACTTAGGTATAACTCATAACTTCAGTAAATCTCTTATTTTCTTCAGAAGTTGTTATTTTCTTTACCTTTCCTTCTCCAGTCTGCCTGATACTTTCTTTAATTCTTTCCTCCATTTCAGCATTAAACTCGATGTCGTTTTCATTTATAGGAGTTAAAGCAAGGTTTTATCTTTGCCTCGTTGAACAATAATTTTCTCTCCTTTATCAGCTTTTTTAAAATGTATTGCTGCTAATTACTAACAGGTTATTCGTTTTTTGTGCACCATGATAGTAGACAATTTATTAAATGACTACCTGTTATTCTTTAAATGTTTTACTGCTTCTTCAATCCAATTTACTGAATCACTTAAATAAATATTTGGCTGAATTTTATCTCTGTCAATGGAAAACTTGGGTAACCAGTGCCTCCGGGTAGTCGCATACCCAAAATTAAAAATAAGACTGGGACAAGGCACATCTAAAACATTAGAGTAATCCAATGTACCGGAGGTAGGTTGTCCAAATAGTACCACCTTTTTACTTTCCCGGGCATTAAGTAAAAACTCTTCGGTTGAACTGCCACACCTTCCATTTATAAGAATTCCTATTTTTCTGGGATTAGTTAATATTGAATCTCGATGGACAACCCTATCTTCTGTTCTCAATGCAAATTTTCCCGGATTTTTCTTCATTTGTACCAGTGTTTTTTCATAAAATTTGTAGCCCGCTGTATCTTTCAATATTTTAAGTATTTTCAAAGTACTTTCGTAGATGATTATATTATCAGCCGAAGCTATAATGTCCGTTCCATAAATGAAGTATGGGTTAGTATATAGTAACGGTAAAATCCTAGAGAATGTTGGGTCGTTTCCTCCACCATTGCCTCGAACATCAATAATCAGATATGGTGTGTTAAGGATTTTTTTACGGTTTTTGGTAATTAACTCGTCGACGAAAGATTTATAATCCGATTTAAAACTTGGTAGGGTAAGAACTAAGGTTGAATCGTCCTTACTCTTCAAGCTAAACATTTTGTTTTTGTCGATCTTACTTTTGTCATTTTTACTTAAAGATGCATCATTAGGCTGATGTAGTTGTGAAACCATGGTAAATTGGATATGACCATCATTAAAAAACTTTAAATAATAACTAATGTTATTATAGCACCAAAGAGTACTGTTAGGACTTTTTATAGCTAATTTTGTATAGGCCAGTAAATCATTATACTCTTTTTTTGTTTCGGAATTTACCTTATCCTGAAACCCGGCATAACTCGATTCAATCTTATTTCTTATAAATTCAAAATTTTCAGCGCAATTACAGGAATCCTTCTCTTCCCGGATTTTTTGAAATGTTTGGAATGACCATTGTGGAGATAACTCGGAAGAATAGTTTTTAAGAACAATATGTTTATTAAGTTCAATTGTAAGATATTTATTGATGGCTTTGCTCTTAATCAGAAGAGAATCCTTTTTTCCCGATATTATCCAGAACTGATTTTTGTTCCCATTGAATGTTTGCTGTATCACCGAGGAGTCTTTGGGGTTTATGGATAAAACCTTTCTGTTAAGATAGGATCTGATGATGTAACCTTTTTTTCTTTTTTCAAAACGCCAGAACTGATTTCTGCTCCCATTGAATAAATTAAATCTCACATAAGCATCGCTTTCATCATTACTCTGAATTGCCTCGGCAACTCCAAATCTGCCATAGGTGAGAACAAGAGGGGTGTAGGTTGGAATCGCATTGTAATTCTTCGTAATGTTTTTTTCCGGCTTTTCAAAACATGAAACTGTCAGAGTTATGTACAAAATTGAAATTACGGTTAACAAAGAACTGTTTTTCATAGAAGGTTAGATAAAATAGTCAGATTGGTTTTGTGTTTAGCTCATTAATATTCAAGGTTTTTTAACTAATCAATTCGGATTAGAGTCAATTTATTATCATTTTCACAATTATAATTAAAAGAATTGAAAATTCGATTTAATAATGCAGATGCTATACTATAAATAAAAAAGCCCTCTTTCGAAGGCTTTCTTATATTTTAGTTCATTGTTGTTTGCGGTATCTTATTCAGCGATGCCATCAGTGCATCTCTTTGCTTTTGGAAATCTGCCATCAGGCTTTCTTTTACAGGTTCTACCGAGGGCGATTCGATTTTGAGCGGATCAACCGGGGTGTTATTTAGCCAAACCCTGAAGTCGAGATGTGGCCCGGTGGAGAGTCCTGAGCTTCCAACATAGCCGATTACCTGTCCCTGGCTAACACGTGAGCCTAATCTTAATCCGGGAGCATAGCCCCTCAGGTGCAGATAACCAGAGCTGTATGCGCCATTATGACGGATCTTGATCTGGCGACCACCACCGCCATGATAACTGATATCGATAATTGTACCATCACCAATGGCTTCTACCGGAGTTCCGGCAGGAGCGGCATAATCCACACCATGATGCGGGCGGCGGATTTTTAATACCGGATGAAGGCGACTGTTGGAAAAACGTGAACTGATGCGCGAAAACCTTACAGGTGATTTCAGAAAAGCTTTGCGTAAACTTTTACCGGTCATGTCGTAATAACTTTCCACGCTGTCCTGAACGAAGGGAATGGCATAATATTCCTGTCCGTTGTGACGAAACCAGGCACCTTTAATTTTCTGGATGCCAACAGATATTGTATCTACATAAGCTTCGTCGTAAACTACTTTAAAAGCATCACCTTTCTGCAATCCGAAAAAGTCGATGTTCCAGGCGTAAAGTTCCGACAGCTGCAGCGCAACAAGCGGGTTGATACCTCTATCTTTCATGGTATTCCATAACGAGGTGTTTATTTCGCCAAAAACTTCCTTATGCTCTTTACGGATTTCTTTGGTATGTTTGGTTATCAGAACAGAATCGGACAGGTTCATGATAATATATTCGGTAGGCGTGTGCTCGTAAATGAAATACTTTACACGCATATCGTCTTTCGATTTGAAAATGGTAAAAGGATTCCCTGCACGGAACTTACTTAAATCAAATATTCCACGGGCAGCGTCCGAAATCTGATTGATTATATCCGAAGAAACTTCGAAATCTTCAAGAACATCCGAGAGAAAAGCATTTCGCTGAACTTTTCCTTTTACAATTTCGAATGAATCAATGGGAAGACCGTATTCTCTTTTAATTTCAGCAATCTGAACGGCCGAAGAATCCTGACTTGCTATATCCTCCGGAATAACGGTTTTCTTTTCAACAACAGTATAAACAATACTCAACACAAGCACTAAACAAATAGCAAATAACAGCAGCTTTACAGGTTTAAACATAACATAATAGTTTTGGGGTTACGATTTTATTCTTTCGAAGCCCTGACCATATACACCCATAACGCTACCCATGGATATAAATGCCGAAGGATCTTCCTGTTTTATAATACGCATCAGGTCGGCAGTTTCGCTTTTACGCAAAACAATCATCAACACCTGCGATTTTTCTTTCGAATACCAGCCCTGACCTTCGAGCAGGGTTACCCCCCTGCGAAGTTCGGATGATATGCGGGAGGCAATGCTCTCGTAGCGTTTCGAGAAAATAAATACCTGGTACGATTGCCGCGAGCCAGATAACACAAAGTCGATAGCATAAGATGTTAATGCAAGCGTTACAACCCCATAAACAATACGTTCTATCGAATGTAAAATAAGATACGATGATGCAATGATAAAAACATCAGTAAACATCACCAGTTTTCCCGGGCTGATATTTTTGTACTTGTTGATACTCATTACAATAATATCAGTACCTCCTGAAGAACCGCCCTGCCAGAAAACAATTCCGATACCTGCACCGGCTAAAAAACCACCGATAACGGTAGCCATGAATAAATCGTTGATTACAGGTTCGGTAATGAGTGGCTGAAATACCGTAAACAGAAGTGTGAGAACCAAAACCCCATACATGGTGCGAATGGCAAACTTCATCCCCAGGATTCTTACGGCAAAAAGTAACAGAAAAGCATTAATAATGAGATAAGTGATACCCACCGGGAATTTGGTTGCAAAAAAAAACATGGATGCAATACCACTTACGCCACCACCCACAATTTTGTTAGGAATCAGAAATGCGGTCCAAGCGATCACATACAAAAACAGCCCGAAAGCTATTATTGCGTGAGACCGGATCTCATTCCATATTTTCCTTTTCTGTTCCATTAAATAACCACGTTTATAATTTTCTTATGAACAAAAATTACTTTTTTGGGTGTTTTGCCTTCGAGCCATTTTTGGGCTGTCGGGTCGCTCAGAACTGCCTTTTCAATATCGCTTTGGGTCATGTCAACTGGCAGCTCCAGGTCAAACCGCTTTTTGCCGTTAAACGAGACAGGATAATTAAAGTTACTTTCTTCCAGATATTTATTTTCGGCAACAGGCCATGGTTCGTAAGAAAGCGTTTGTTTATTTCCCAGGAACTCCCATAATTCCTCAGCAAGGTGCGGCGCAAACGGCGAAAGCAGTTTTACAAAGGTTTCGGCAGTTTGTTTGGTTACCTTTTGTTTTTTGATACACAGGTTATTCAGGATCATCATTTGAGAGATAGCTGTATTGAAACTCAGGTTTTCAACATCAGAACCTATTTTCTGAATGGTTTTATGCAAGGTTTTCAATACTTCCTGATCTTCTTCACCTGTGAAATAACTTTCGGGGTTACCAAAAAAGCGCGATACTCTTCCCAAAAATCCAAATACACCTTTGACACCGTTTTCAGCCCATGGCTTGGTAGCTTCGAGCGGCCCCATAAACATTTCGTATAAACGCAACGAGTCGGCACCAAATTGTTTTACCACATCATCAGGATTCACAACATTTTTCAGCGATTTCGACATTTTAGCAACGATCTGCTTCAGTTCTTCGCCGGTTTCTTTGTGGAGGTACCTTCCATCGCGGTCGTCAACAAGGTCGCTTGCTACTTTGGCACCTGTTTCGGTTTCGTAGGCAAAAGCCAGAATCATCCCCTGGTTGAAAAGTTTCTGATAAGGTTCGTCAGTAGAAACAATTCCCAGATCGAACAATACTTTATGCCAGAAGCGACTGTATAGCAGGTGAAGCACCGCATGCTCGGCGCCTCCGACATATAAATCGACAGGCATCCAGTAGTTCTCCAGTGCCTTCGAGAATGGCTCTTTATCGTTGGTGGGATCGATATATCTTAAATAATACCAGCACGATCCAGCCCACTGGGGCATGGTGTTGGTCTCGCGGCGACCTTTACGTCCGTTTTTATCCGTCACTATCAGCCAGTCGTTTGCATTGGCAAGCGGAGATTCGCCCATTTCACCCGGTTCATACTTCTCAAGAGCCGGAAGTTGCAAAGGCAATTCTTCATCTGATAAAAGACTTACTTCACCATCTTCCCAGTGAATCACTGGAAAGGGTTCTCCCCAATAACGCTGGCGGCTAAACAGCCAGTCGCGCATTTTGAAGTTCACTTTTTCAACACCTTGTCCGGTTTTTTCGAGCCAGGAAATAACAGTGGCAATACCTTTTTCCTTGTTCAGGCCGTTGATATTTAAGCCGGTAGTTGCATCGGACGAGTTGATATAAGCACCATCTTCGGTCCAGCAGGCATCGCCTTTCAATACCTGTTCGCGAAGTTCAGGATTGGCTGATTGAGGATCGAGAATACAATCAACCGGTAATCCAAATTTCTTTGCAAACTCAAAGTCGCGGGTATCGTGAGCCGGTACAGCCATAATAGCGCCGGTGCCATATCCTGTGAGTACATAATCGGCAATCCACACGGGAATTTTCTTGCCGTTTACAGGGTTAATGGCATAGGTTCCTGTGAAAACACCGGTTTTGTCTTTGGCAAGATCGGTGCGGTCCAGTTCCGATTTTTTAGCTGCATTGTCTACATAAGCATTTACCTCGGCTGCTTTTTCGGGAGTGGTAATGCTGCTTACCAGCGGATGCTCGGGAGCAAGTACCATATAAGTGGCACCAAACAAAGTGTCGGGACGGGTGGTAAATACCCTGATCTTTTCTTCTCTGTCACTGATTTTGAAATCCACTTCCGCTCCTGTCGATTTGCCAATCCAGTTGCGCTGCATATCTTTAACACCTTCAGGCCAGTCGAGGCTATCCAGTCCTTTTAATAAACGTTCGGCATAAGCAGGAATTCGGAGCATCCATTGTTTCAGGTTTTTTCGACGAACCGGATTTCCGCATTTTTCGTGGGTTCCGTCCATCAAAACTTCCTCGTTGGCACAAACAATTTTGCAACTGCTGCAGTACCAAACCTGGGCATCACCGTAGTAAGCCAATCTCTGGCTGTCAATATATTTTCGAACCGCATCTTTCCCGAAAGCCGTTATGTCGGATGGGATTTCAAGTTCACTGATGGGTCGGCCCTTTTGTAACTTTTGATCAAACCACGTATTGTAAAGACGAATGAAAATCCACTGGGTCCATTTGAAATATCCCGGATCGGTTGTATTGATCTCACGATCCCAGTCATAACTAAGACCTAGTAACTTAATCTGTCTGCGGAAATTATCGCAGTTCTTATTTGTTGTAATTGCCGGATGAGTACCGGTTTGAATGGCATATTGTTCTGCAGGTAAACCAAAAGCGTCCCAACCCATGGGGTGAAGCACGTTAAAGCCTTTCATGCGTTTGTACCTGCTCACAATATCAGTAGCGGTATAACCTTCGGGGTGACCAACATGTAAGCCGGCACCTGATGGATAAGGGAACATGTCGAGAATATAGTATTTAGGCTTCGACGGGTTATACTCAGTCTTGAAAGTCTTGTTCTTTTCCCAGTATAACTGCCACTTTTGTTCGATGTCAGAAAAATTGTATTCCATAAATAAAAATTATATTGCTCAATAAGAATTGACAAAAGTATAAAAAGTGAGTTAACGGGCTAAGCTCTGTTGTATTTTTGTTATGTTTAGCAGCAAGAAACTTTTTTAGGATTTTTTAGTAAATTCATTCGTCAATTAAATTTGATAGTATTAATATTAAAATTAATTTTGCACACAATATTTTTTGATTGATGAAGTTGAAGGCCCAAACATATATAATAGTAGCTGTTTTGATACTATTCTGCATAAACGCTGTTTATGCTGTTAATGGTCCTTTTTTAATTTCAGGAAGAATTGGCGGTGACACTGTTAAAATTGCCAAGGTCCTGAATACCCAGGATAAAATCAAGATGGTTCATCGTCCCAGCGAAAGCCTCATACGAATAGAAACCGAATACCCGGCAGCTCAGCCTCTTACTGCCGAAATAATTAATATGATCGGGGTATCGTGCAAAAAAACAAATTTCAGGGTAAATACTACGTTGGATTACAATTTGAAACCCGGCGTTTATTTTGTTTTAGTATACCTTAATAAGCAGAGGGTCTCAAGTTCCAAAATTGTTGTTTCGCAATAATTCCCGTTTGTTATCACAAAAATTTTTATACTTTTGCCGCTGCAATCTTTTTAATGGATTCAGGTATAATTTTTGTGTTTTCTGCCTGATATTTTAAAAAGCTGGCACGATGAAAAATTTGAACACTTTATTTATAGTTGCACAAGGTTCACTGATAATGGCTATTATTTTGAACCGTTACTTTACAAAGAATCTTGCAGTTCTTGTTTTCATGGGGGTATTTGCATGTTTGTCGATAATTTTTAACATCGTGTTTCTTGTTAAAAAGGGCAGGCAAATGGTTTCGAAATCTAAAACACAAGATAATTAGGCCCGGTAGTTCAGCTGAATAGAACGTCAGATTCCGGTTCTGAAGGTCAGGGGTTTGAATCCCTTCCGGGTCACAGAGGAGTTGCAGATGCAACTCCTTTTTTGTTTGCATCGATTTTCAAAGTATTAACTTACAACCCTATTGTTAATCCTGCCACCCCATAGTTCAACAGGGTAAAGTTGTATACCTCATCATTGTCGGCGCCACCTTCCAGGATACGGTAACCGGCCCGAAGAGTAAAGATTTCCCAAAACTTCCAGGTAGCTGCAAGCATTACATCTTCGGCTCTCCCTTGTTTTGCGCCCAGAGCATCACCGTCCAGCAATAGCCCCAGACGGTCGTTCATGTGCCAGTGAAGCCTGAAGTTCACAATGGGAACAAAGCCTACATTGGTTTTCGTTCCTTTACTCTGGCTGCTTTGCAGCGTTATTTCGGCATCGCGTATTTTGGCCGTGAAACCCAATCCGAATTCCAGCGCTTCTTTTTTGACAATATCATACCGGTATGTCAATCGGTACGAGTTAAACCTGTAAGTAGACCTGAGTTCAGTATTCGCAGGAAAACTTGCATCGTCAAATATTACCGGTTTATTCATGGAACCTTTGCCGTTGATTGTCAGTGGAGCATAAAGTAGCGAAAATGTATGCCTGTTAATCCGGTATCCTCCACGAAGTCTGAAAAATGCTTTAGATTCAGGCTTTATATCGTCTTTTAAAGATATCAGTGTGCCTCCATCGCCAGGAATGCGCACATCGTTATAACCTGAGGAAACAACGCCACTTTCGAAATCAATAAAAGTCTGAGATCGTAAAGAAGCTGCAAGGAAAAGCAGTAACACTAAAAAGATATACCGAATGCTGCTCATAGTCGTGTGTTTAGGATTTAAACAACTGCCAGCCAAAAATGTCATTCGCTACCTTCAAACTTTATCAGGTTTGTAAATAAACTTTAACAATAGTTAAATAACTGCAAAAATAGTTGACAAACTTAAAAAATAGTTGTATGTTTGTTTTGAATTTAATTGAGAAGCTATGATTAAAAAGTTAACCAATGCCGAAGAAGACGTAATGCAGATTCTATGGGATCTGGGCAAGGGATTTGTTAAAGATGTTATTGACCGGATGCCTGATCCTAAACCTCCTTATAACACCGTTTCGACTGTAATTCGTGTTCTTGAAAAAAAAGATTTCATTACCCACAAACAATATGGGAATACCTATGAATACTATCCCAAAGTGACTAAGGAAGATTACACTAAAGTCCACTTTGGCGATTTCATGCAGAATTATTTCAACAACTCTTTTCCTAAAATGGCGGCATTTTTTGCCCGCGAGAATAACATCACCATGAAGGAGCTGGAAGAAATTATGCGCTTGACTGAAGAAGAAATTAAAAAATCCAATAAACAATAATATATGGTACCAATACTTGAATATATTGTAAAATCGGCCGTGTCGCTGGCGGTATTTTATTCTTTTTATTGGGTATTCCTAAGAAAGGACACTCATTTTGTCCTGAACCGGGTGATACTTATTTCATCGTTAATACTTGCTTTTATTCTTCCGTTGATTAACCTGAACATTGATCAGCCCGAGCCTGTGATTCCAACGCTTAATATAAACTTTGATGAACCTGTTGGCGCGGTTTCCGCAATCTCTCCTGCTGAAAAAGCGGGGTGGAGCACCTGGGAATTCATAACCTTAATTTATCTTGCCGGGGCAGCTTTTGTCCTTTTAAGGCTTGTTTACCAAAGCATTTATATGCAGGCGCTTTCACGACTTTCGAAATCGGAAAAGCAAAGCGACTTTACCCTTGTTTACATGAAGAAAGATATAATTCCCTTCTCGTATTTCAATAAGATATTTATTCCTGAATCAGTCTCGGCTGAAAATGGATTACAAAGCATTATAGACCATGAAAAATCACATTTAAGGCAAATGCACTTTGTGGATCTTTTTCTGGTTGAAGTTATTACAATAATTCAATGGTTTAACCCTTTTGCATGGCTTTACGAGCGTTCTGTAAAGGAAGTGCACGAGTATCTTGCCGACAGGTCGGTACTCAGCAGGGGGTATAACCAGGGGAATTACCAGGCATTACTAGTAAATCAGGCAATGGGAGGACCGGTATTCACTATTGCCAATCAATTCAATCAATCACTTATTAAAAAACGAATTGTTATGATGACAAAAATGAAATCACCCCGACTGGCGCAGTTAAAAAGTTTTCTGCTGCTGCCTGTAATTGCCATAATACTCATGGCTTATAACCAGCCCGAAAAAGCTGTTGAGGTTCTAAGCAGTCTTAATCCCGAAGCTTCTTTGATGCCTGCTTCAACTCCATCGCCGCAACCGGTTAATTTTCAGTCTTCTACCACACCATCTTTAAAAAAACGTGTAAGTAATGTTAAAGCTGAACAGATAAAAATTGTTGGTAAGGTTGTGAATAGTGAAACAGGTAAGGATATGCCGGGAGTTGCCATAGTAATAAAAGGTACAACTACCGGAACGATTACTGATGATGCCGGCGATTTTGCCATTCTTGTGCCCGACAAAGATGCTGTTCTTGTATTTTCAAGTGTTGGATACAATACACAACTTATTCCTGTTAAAAATAGTGACAGGATGTACGTTAAAATGGAGGAAAGTATAGTTAAAATTAATTTATCAGGGCCTAACTCATTAATTGCGAAAGACAAACCCGCAAGTTTTGAAAAATCGCCCGGAGATACCTATGTTGTTATAGAGGAACTTCCCAGCTATCCGGGAGGAACAGATGCTCTTAAAAAATTTATTGCTGAAAACCTGAATTATCCTGCTGATGCAAAGGGAAAGATTACTGGAATGGTAACGGTAAACTTTGTTATTGACAAAGAAGGGAACATAGTAAATCCAAAGGTTAGTAAAAGTGTATATCCTTCCATGGATAAAGAAGCGTTAAGAGTTGTAAAGTTGATTAAAGGATGGAAACCCGCAATGCAGAATGGCAAACCTGTCGCCTGCAAGGTAAGTTTGCCGGTTATATTTAAATAATCAAAAAATAAAGGGGCTGACTTGTAGTGTTTTACTGAAGTCAGCCTCATATAAATTCAATTCTATTTCATGCACAAGCCTTTGGTTTTTGTTGGGCTTTTATTTCAAATTTTAGGGTCTTCAGGCCTTGCTCAGGTATCGGATCCCAAAAGTTTAAGCTTCAGTAAAGCAGATAGTCTTCAAAACCAGCTAACACCAGCCTCTTTGTGTCTCGAAGGAGAGTTGATCCTTAATTTATATGAACAGGAACATCGGTTCCCTTTCAAAAGGTTAATTAAGCATCCGGATAAATTAGTCACCATTTCCGAATTCGAGGGCAGGAAAAGGATCAGTGGTTTCGATGGTGAGAAATTTTGGGTCATGAATGAAGAGGTAATTAATAGCAGCAGGAGTATTGATATAATTTCGTCGCGTGTACAGGCAAATCTGGAAGGGCTCTCGAAATTTTACCGTAATAATCAGGTTCGTTCTGTTGAGCAGACAGAGCTGAATAATTCAACTTATTTAAAGTTAACAGTCATAACAAATGACGGATATACCCTGCATTATTTTTTAAATACCAAAACCAATCTCCTGGAAATCCTTCAGATTCCCCTTGAAGAACCTTCCACGGGCAGGTTGAATATGACCGAGTACCGTTACTCAGATTACCGGGAAATTGATGGCATAATTTACCCTTTCAGAAAAGAATACTTTTTTAATCATGAGTTGAAATCGGTAGAACGTATTCGGAGTATTACGGTAAATTGTGAAACAGACGATAAAATGTTTTCAAAGTCATCGGTATTATCCGTTTTGCAGCAATACCTTTAATTTGTTATTCATTTACAATTCATTTCCTTAAACTAATCCAATCCGCCGACTGTTTTATTAGTCTAAAAGTTAAGCGAAATGAATGATACAAATAAAATATTAGCATGGGGGGCCGTTGGTTTAGGTGCCGGATTTGCATTAAGCTATATGCTCCGTGAAAAAGAGGAGTACTCAGTTAAAAACAAAGTAGTACTTATAACCGGCGGATCCCGCGGACTTGGTTTAAATCTCGCCCGTCATCTGCTTGCCGAAGGAGCAAAGGTTGCCATCTGCGCCCGGAGCGAAAAGGAGCTGGAAAGCGCTGCTCTGGAACTCAGCACTATAGATGAAGTGCTGGCAATTCAATGCGATGTTGCCGACAAGTGGCAGGTAGATGCTATGGTAGACGAGATAAGAGATAAATTTGGATCGGTTGATGTTTTGATTAACTGTGCCGGTATTATTCAGGTAGGCCCTTTCGAAAACATGACAGTGGACGATTTTGACGATGCCATGAAAATTCACTTCTGGGGAGCGCTTTATACAACCATGTCGGTGCTCGAAGATATGAAAGCCAAAGGTGGAGGCCGGATCGTTAATATTTCCTCCATTGGTGGAAAAGTTACTGTTCCACATCTGTTACCCTATACATCCAGTAAATTTGCCCTTACCGGATTTTCACAAGGCTTGCGTACCGAGCTGAAGAAGTATAATATCCTGGTTTCGACCATTACCCCCGGGTTGATGCGTACCGGCAGCATTCATAATATAACACTGAAAGGCCAGCACGAAAAAGAATATGCCGGATTCAGCATTATGAGTGCTATGCCGCTGATAACCGTAAGCGCGGGCTATGCTGCCAGGCGTATTGTTAAAGCTCTTAAGAGAGGAGAAGGTTCTGTTACGATATCTTTCCCTGCAAAATTACTGGCAGCTTTTTACCAGCGATTTCCGGGATTTTCAACGGACATTTTTGCTCTCATTGACCAGATCCTGCCAGGAGCAACTTCATCCAACAGGAGCAAACGATCAGAGGAAAGTTATTCAAGACTTTCGCCGTCCATTTTAACCGTAATGGCCGATCATGCTGCAATTGACAATAACCAGATATAAAATAGACCGCTATCAGGAATTCTGTTAAGGTCGAAATCTTTCAGGTTTTTAAAACCTGAAAGATTTTTAAAGCAAAATATCCTGTATTTTTACAGGTTTAATGCGAGAAATATGCAGCTTAAACAGGATTTACATATACACACCGTTTTTTCAACAGGCGATGGCGCTATTGTTCCGCAACAAACAGTGGATCTGATAGCAGCCATGAATCATTCTGAAATAATTGGCATAAGTGATCACTTTGATTATTTATTGGGTCCTGTTTTTGAAACTTACCGGAAAGCTGTCCAAAAATTTGGTTTTATGCTTGGAACAGAAGTGGATGGCGATGGCTGGGTGGACGAAGCACTGCAGTATCCTTTCGATTATTATGTTTATCACTGTTATAATTCAAGCTCCGCATACAGAGGCGCCGAGAAACTGGTAGAAACAGGAAAACCTGTAATTATTGCTCATCCTCAGGCGCTCGATACCGATCTTAAAAAAATTCCACCTCAGGCTTTGGTCGAAATAAATAACCGCTATGTTTTTCGTTACGACTGGCGGAAATACTATACTCCACATTTGAAGCAATTCCGGTTTATTCTCGGGTCGGATGCCCACCAGCCGCATTGGCTAAACCATGTGGTTGCTGGTTATGTGGCCAGGGAACTTGGAGTAGAGAATACAATAATTTTTTAGTTTATTCCACCAATTCGCCGGGCTGAACAAATTTGTCATTTCCAAGGTGGTGAAGTGTTTTGCCCATATCTTTTTCGGGAATCAACCTGTCGCGGTAACTGCCTTTAATGGCTTTGGCATTGATAACTTCGCCCATTACAATTGAAACACCGTCTTCAATTATCTCCCGTATTTTATTACATTCAATATAAGCAATACAACCGACAGGTACCGGGAGCTGATATTTCTCTGACAAGGCATATTCAACACCAAACTTCTGAAGTTTATTCACCTCCGATCCGGAGCAACTTCCCATTTCGCGCACCAACTTTAACTGAGAAGAATGAGGAATGCAAACCACAAACTTGCCTGTTTCGCGGATGTTAGCATAAGTTTTATGCTTAACATCGGTTACAAACAGGAGCTTTGTTGCCGGCTCATAATCAACCGGGCAATGCCAGGCAATAGGAGCCAGGTTGAGGTTTTCTTCCATATCCGATGTGCTTACTAATATTAAAGCACCCGTGTTTAGGAGCCGGTAAGCCTCATTAGGTGGGATGTTGAGATAAATTGCCATAACAAATAACTGTTTAGAGGTTAGTTCATTAATCTTATAACTGAAATGAAAGCGATTTCAGATTTATACGGAAAATTATTTGTTTGGTATTAAAATGTTATCAATAGTTTCTCCCTTTAGGTTAATGACCTGAATGTTAAGCTCTTTTTCGTTGGCTTCGGCTTTTAAAACCGTGTTGTTGGAGTTTGCAATCACCGGAAATTGATTGAGTCCTGGTTGAGGTTTCTGATTTACATACCGGTGAAGATGACCGCATAGCATTACCTGGATTCCACCTTGGTTCAATACAGGAACAAACTTATCAGCTATTTCCTGTTCCCCGAACCAACCGCCAAAGGGAGGCATGTGAATAATAGCCACTTTGTAAGGTGCATCTTTATATACTTTACTTTGTAAGGCCGATTTTAGCCATTGAGCCTGTTTGGTGCGGTATTCGGTATATGCTGTAATGTCAGAATATTCCATATCGGAGTCGGGTTTATCCTCCCCGCAATCCATCACGACAAAGCATACAGGACCCTGCCTGAGCAGATAATACAAATTACCGTTTACGCCTGGGAAGTATTTGTAGAACCCGCTGGCGAACTTGCCTCTGGTTTCATGGTTTCCTCTTGCATAATACATCGGTTTTTCCTTTGCAAAAACTTTGATGGCGGTGTCCATAAAATTGGCAAACATTTGCGATTCGTCTCTTAAATCGCTTGCCATGTCTCCGTTAAAGAAAACCATATCGGCCTTTTTGTAATCGCCAATTTTAAGCAATCCGGTCAGCAGATCATTTTTTCCGTGAATATCATTCACCATAAGAAATGAAATGCTTTTACTGTTTTGATTACTTGTTGTGAACGTCAGTGGTTTTGCGCTGTAAACATTGGTGGCAACTGTGTTTCCATATTGAATTTTGAAACCTTCGTGGCTTAGAACTTCCTTTGAATAAATCCGGTAGCGATACCTTGTTGATGGTTTTAATCCTTCCAGGTTTACTGAATGAACCGTGGAAACATTTTTTATGCCATGAAGCGTGGCAAAATATTTGGGTCGCGCTGTTTTGTAAAAATGAGAGCTGTCATCAGGGGCAAGTTCAACCCAGGCCACTGCCGGACGATTTGTAGTCCAGACGATGATGACACTTGAATCGCTCAGGTTCTGAAGATATGGGCCGTGCGTAATATTAAAATCTTCCTGGGCAAAGCAATTGAATGAAAGAGCAATTAAAAAGCTCAGTATGAAAAGAGATTTGATTTGCATATAAACTTTTTTAGGCAGATAGTGTTAGAATCGTGTTTTTTTACAATGTTATACAATCTTTCTCTGGAATCATAGAGAAGCACCTATGTTTCTTTGGCGAAAAGGAGATGTAAAACAGGTTTCTGCAAAATAAATTGAAGTATCTTTGCAATTTGTTGAAAATATAATTATGTCGGACGAGGCGAAATACCTGAGAAAACCCGAGTGGCTTAAAATAAAATTACCCAAAGGCGAAAACTTTACAAAAGTTAACCAGCTGGTAAATAAGAACAGTCTCCATACCATTTGTACCAGTGGTAGTTGTCCAAATCATGCCGAGTGCTGGGGAAACGGCACCGCTACTTTTATGATTCTGGGAGATGTTTGTACGCGTTCCTGCAAATTCTGCAATGTTAAAACCGGCAGACCTTTGCCTCCCGATTGGACAGAACCGCGCTGCATCGCCGAAACCATCGGAGAAATGAATCTGAAGCATTGTGTGCTTACCAGTGTTGATCGCGACGATCTTCCTGATGGCGGAGCTGAGCTTTGGGCTGAAACTATCCGGCAGGTTAAAAAGCACAGTCCCGGTATCACTATGGAAACTTTAATCCCCGACTTTGATGGGCGTGTTGAGCATATTCATAAAATTATTGATGCCGGCCCCGAGGTAATATCGCATAACCTTGAAACCGTAGAAAGGCTTACTCCTCAAATTCGTACGAAAGCGAAATATGCAACCAGTCTGAGTGTGCTGAAAATGATAGCCCAGGCAGGAGTAACCGCTAAATCGGGCATAATGCTGGGCTTAGGCGAAACAGAATCTGAGGTACTCCAAACCATGGACGATCTTCTGAAAGTAGGTTGTAAAGTATTTACAATCGGGCAGTACCTGCAGCCTACACGGAGTCATTATCCGGTTAAAGAATATATTACTCCTGCAAAGTTTGAGGAATATAAAAAGATTGGTCTTGAAAAAGGATTTATGTTCGTGGAAAGTGGGCCGCTGGTACGATCGTCGTATCACGCAGAACGACATGTGCCACCTAAAATAGCTTGCAAAAATTTATCTATCTCACCCGAATGATACAAGTAAAAGATCTTGGACTGAAAGATTACAAGGAAACCTGGGATTACCAGGAAACTCTTTTCGAAGAGGTTGTTGAAAGTAAAAAGAATAAAGCTGGCGATATCCCCGGATTTCTGTTGCTGGTGGAGCATCCTCATGTTTATACCCTGGGTAAAAGCGGAGACGAGAACAACCTGTTGATTCAACCGGAGTTTTTAAAGTCGATTAATGCAACCTATTACCGTATTAACCGCGGAGGCGATATCACCTATCATGGGCCTGGACAGTTGGTTGGTTATCCCATCATCGATCTGGAAAGTTACAACCTTGGGGTAAAGGATTATGTGCATCTTTTGGAGGAGGTGATCATCAACACGCTTAAGGAATTTGGAATATCTTCAACCCGCTTTGAAGGAGCCACCGGGGTATGGCTGGATGTGGGTACACCGCGTGCCCGGAAAATCTGTGCCATAGGAGTGCGCATCAGCCGCTATGTGTCCATGCATGGGTATGCGTTGAATGTAAATACAAATCTCAATTATTTCAATTACATCAATCCCTGCGGCTTTCAGGATAAGGGTGTGACTTCCATGCAGAAAGAACTTGGAAGAGAATTGGATATGAGTGAAGTAAAGAAGGTTTTTGTGAAGGAGTTCGAAAAGGGGTTTAAGGTAAAGAGTTTGATTTAGAGAATACATATTACACAGAGCACCACTGAGAAATACAGGAGAACCACAGAGGAATATATAAGTGAGAGTATCTGGAAACCTAAACCTTTCAGGTTTTTAAAACCTGAAAGGTTTGACTCTGGCTCCCTGTCAACTGTATTATTAAACTGTCAAAGCACTTAATTCGTTTTATAAGTCGCTTCTCTTGCTTCAGCTTGTTTTTTCCATTCGGGAAGAACGGTTTTATTGAATTCGGCTTTTTCGGCATTCAGTTTTGCCATGTCCAGACCGATATATTTTTGCGCTTTTTCTTTTGTAGAAATATCAGGATAAGGCACTTCCTGTTCAACTCCGAGCTTATAAAGAATTTTCGAGAGTTTGATACGGGCTTCCTGAGCGATGTCGATTCCATCGCCTGCAATACGGGAGAGTTCTGTTGGAGAATGGAACGAATTGCCATGGCCGGCAGCCATATAATCCCAACGCCACTGAGCTTTCCGGATCAGGTCAAGTACCGGTTTCATCGTTTCTTCGGTAGCTCCTTTGTCCCAGGCTAGTTTAGCTTCCACATGTGCACGAACAAGGGCTTTTTCAAGCTTTTCACGAACTTCAAGTACCTGTTTCTGGCGGTCGTTTACATTCTTTACAAGCTCAGCTTCGCTTTGGCGGTGGCAAACCTGGCAAGAGTTCGATACATTATTTAGAGGACTCTGAATATGGTGATCCGTGAATTTTTGGCCGCCTTCGCTCTTATAAGGCATGTGACAGTCGGCGCAGGAAACACCGCGTTGTGCATGGATACCGGTTGTATATACTTCGTAATCGGGATGCTGCGCTTTCAGCATGGGGGCACGGCTCATTCCATGGGTCCAGTCAGCAAATTTAACAGAATCGTAGTAGGCTTCCATGTTTTCTGCTTTCAGGCCATTTTTCCACGGGAATGTAAGATACTTGCCATCCCCTTTAAAATAGTATTCCACGTGGCACTGGGCACATACAAGTGATCTCATCTCCTGATGGGTTGCCTTTGTAATGTCCTTGCCCATGCTTTGGAAGGCTTCCACCAGAGCCGGACGTGTAATACGCAGGTTCATCGTTTTAGGATCGTGACAATCTGCACAACCAATGTGGTTGTTAATTTCAGGTCCCATGCCAGCCCATTTGGCATGATAGAAACTATCGGGTCCTGTTTTCTGCATTACCCGGGGAACGTCAGGACTCTTGCAGGTCCAGCAGGTAGCCGGTTGAGGGCCGTCTGTCGGTAACTTGGGAGCACCTGTACGCAGTGATTTCTGAATATCTTCAATAGCGTAATAGTGACCACGGGCCTGGGTGTATTCTTTCGAAAAGGCATAACCAGCCCAGAGCACAACCATGCGGGGATCCACCTCGAGCATGTCAATCACCGCATTGCCGTTATAAAGGCTTAAAAAGCTGGTATCGGCAGTTTGCATATACGACTGGTATTCGCGCGGATAGTTTTTTGCCCACTCTTCATTACGTGGTTCATAATCGGTCAATTCTACTTTTGGAGTATTCACAAATACAGCCTCGGCTCTTCTTTCGATAATGGAAGAGGCTAATAGACCGAAAAGGAAGACAACTACTACAGTTACTCCAAAAATTACCCATCCTAACCAGGGTTTTTCATTAATAATTTGCTTAACAGGCTTCATGTTCAATTATTTAGTTAGCATTATTTTGTTATTTCTTTTATCCAATTGGGAACCGGACTTTCGGGCAAAGGAACTTTTGCATTTGGCACACTCGACAAGCTGTTTACTCTGCCATGTGGTGTTTCGCGATGACATTCCCAGCAAAGCCTGTCCGACTGATGGACCTTTTGGCTTACCGAAACGGCTTTTGTGTCGAACAGGTGATTGTGGCAGCGGATACAGTTATTCTGTACCACTTCTATTCCGGCTTCTTTGATAAAAATTACCTGAGGTTCGTTACGCAATGTAAATATGGTAGCATGCCGCAATCCATCTTTTGCCTTAAAGTAATAATGGCTGAAAAAATTATTATGCGGAACGTGACAGTCATTACAATTGGCAACTTCGCGGTGTGAGCTGTGATTCCAGGTAGCAAATTGCGAAGTCATAACGTGGCAGTTAACGCACGTCTTAGGGTTATCCGAAAGATAAGAATAGGCATTGGAAACATAAAAAATGTAAATGCCCGATCCTGTAAAGATTCCAAGTGCAATTATCACCGGAACCCGCCAGAACGGTGGCGGAGTTAGCTTTCTTATCAAATTTTTCATAACGGCTATTTTTTCTGATTATCTGGAGTTCTGGTGCCTTTCAGCAAAAGCTCAATAGTTTTCTGGAGCCTGTTTTCTCTGGTTTCGGCTTTTTTTGCTTCGGTAATCCAGCGAACATATTCCTTTTTGTGGGTATACGAAAGCTTTTCGTAAATTGCTTTGGCTTCAGGAAACTGCTCTAACAGCTCTTTCAGATCGGAAGGTAATTCTACTACTCTGGGTTCAATATCTTCCTTTAGGGTAACTTTGATGATATCGCCAGGTTCTTTATTGATTTTTTTCCTCACTTCCTGGGTTAAACCAATCCAATGACAGTCCGATTCCATCTTAACCATCGACCCACGGTATTCCAGTCTGTCGAAAGTGGCTAAAACTTTAATCTGACCTTTTTTGCCGAATTCTTTTTCCACGTCGTAAGGGAATTCAACAAAGGCAGCGTTAAGTTTCGGGTGTTTCTTGATTTCAGCTTCAAATGAAAAAGTTCGCATATTTCAGGCGGCTTAGGTTAGTAAATGTAGTCAGAATCTAAATGTAAGTCAAATATTTGAAGTAAACCTAATGTATTTTTAACCTTTAATCATGATCAGCATCATTTTGAAGTTTTCGGTTGCATGAAGTGCATGCGCAATATTGGCTGGCATTATGATGGCTTCTCCGGCTGTGAGTTCGTGAACCGTCCCGCCGATAGTAATTTTTGCAGAACCATCCACAATGTATACCATCGCATCAAAAGGAGCCGAATGTGTTGATAAGCCTTCGCCTTTTGCAAATGCAA
This sequence comes from Bacteroidota bacterium, assembly GCA_021779665.1. Lineage (GTDB taxonomy): Bacteria > Bacteroidota > Bacteroidia > Bacteroidales > JAAUTT01 > JAAUTT01. The sequence goes on from JAJYAG010000003.1 coordinate 20,994, forward strand.
ACAGGGTTACGGTTCCTGTATCGCGTTTTACAACAGTTTTACTAACAACTGCCTGTGCAGCATACGATACACTTTTGTCCAGATGAAATGCTTTTGCTTTTTCTATTGTTTCCATAATTTTATTATTAGTCGATAGTCCATGGCTCCTAGTCCATAGCCACATAGGTTTAAAGTTTCACTCTTGCGCTGCAACTCATTACATCCAGTCTTCAGCGAGAATTTCTCCCTGAATTCCTACGGTAACTGTTTTTACAGGTACTTTGCGATTGGCTTGCTGAGCGGCATTCATTGCCAACTGCAAAAGTCCGCCGCAACAAGGCACTTCCATTATTATAACAGTTATGGTGTTGATTTTGGCTTCTTCAATCAGTCGAATTATTTTCTGCTGATAAATTTCTTTGTTCTGATCGAGCTTCGGACAAGCAATTCCTAAAGTTTTTCCTTTTAAATATTTTCCATGGAAATTACCAAGCGAATAAGCAACACAGTCGGCAGCAAGCACAAAGTCGGATTGCTGAAAGTGCGAAGCGCCGGGATTTATCAGATGCATCTGTACCGGCCATTGTGCAAGGGCTGAAGGGATATCGCCGTTCACAGATGAATCGGAAACTGATACAGGCTTGAAACTTTGCGAACGGGAACCGGGGCATCCGCCTCCCTGGTGATTATGTAAGTCCATTTTTATTTGTTTTACAGGTTGTGGTGAGTTTTTTTTGTTTTTGTATTGTTCAACCGAGGCAATGATATCCCTGACATCATGTTTTATAGCTGAAGCATTTTTGTTCAGATATTCAATTCCCTGGCGCAAATATTCATTTTCGTTGTGATCAACAAGATGAGTGAGATGGGCAATAACAACATTTTTTGTTTTTTTCACCATATCGCTCATAACCAATTCTTCATCGTATGGTGCGGCTTCCCGGGTAATGATTTCCAAAGCACCTTCAGGGCAATGCCCCAGACAGGCTCCTAATCCATCGCACATCAAATCGCTAATCAGAACCGCTTTCCCGTCAATAATCTGCAGCGCTCCTTCGTGACAATTAGGTACACACATTCCGCAGCCGGTGCACTTCTCCTCATCTATTTTTACTATTTCCCTGTTCATTAAAATTAAGTTTTTGCAAATATAAGTAAATAGGTATAACAATACCGAAATGTGGTAAATATTTTTTGATTATCAGTTCAGGTATAGATCAAGTGTTTGTCCCTGAAGGTACTCAAGGAATTCCTTTGATATTTTAGCCGTAATGTTATTCATAATACAATGATCGAGCGGGCAAACCGGAGCCTGAAATACGCAATGAGCAATTTCGGCTTTTCCTTCTATGGATTCGTAAATATTCAAAAATGAAATTTCACTGGCTTTCTTTTTCAGGATAAAACCTCCTGCAGGGCCTCGTGTGGAATTAATGAGTCCGTCTTTGGCCAAACGTTGCATTACCTTGGCAACATGGTGTTTCGAGGTTTTTGTGATCTCGGCTATCTGATTTACATTGATAGCTCCTTCCGATTTAGCAACCAGCACCATAGCATGTATGGCTATAGATGAGGCTTCGGACAGCGAAAATAGTTTTGCCATAAACAGGTAATTAAATACGCAAATGTAAAATTAATTCATTCTTATTTTACGAATTGCAGCGGATTTTTGAAAAGTCGAAATTAATGATTAAATTAAATTCAGATAAAGAGTTTATATTCAATGGTGAAAAGAAGCGGGAGAATGAAGTCGCTGCTGGTTTTATGTCTGGTTCTGGTTTTTGTTTCAGAGATTAAGTCTCAGAAATTAGCCGATGCAATTAGTTTTTCAACCAAAGTTACGGGCGATTTTATATACAATCACACAGGAGGCATCAAAAAGGGCTACACCTACATTGGTATGGAAGATTTTACCATTAATCTGAGCACTGAAACTGCAGGTTGGTGGAAAGGCGGAAATTTTTTTCTTCATGGATTGAATGGCCATGGGGTAGGGTTTAGTGAAAACTACAGCGGAGATCTCCAGGTACTTTCCAACATCGAAGCCGGAGATTATACCGGACTTTACGAATACTATTATTCTCAGGATTTGGGTCGTTTTACCTTTCTTTTTGGTCAGCACGATCTGAATTCGGAGTTTATTGGTACCAAATACGGAGGAACATTTGTAAACAGCTCTTTTGGCATTGCCCCAAGCATTTCCCTCAATGTGCCGGTTTCCATCTATCCGGTGGCAGCTCCTTGTATTATGGTGAAATATCTCACACCCAGCGGGTTTACCTACAAAGTTGCAACTTACGATGGCAATCCGGGTGATTTCGAATCGAACAGGTTCAATGTGCAATGGAATATAAACTCACACGAAGGTTTCTTTTCGATTACAGAAGTGGAATATAATCAGGTTTTGGGAGAGAGATCTGTCAGTACCTATAAGGCTGGCACTTATTACCATTCCGGAGAATTTGTAAACTATTCCGACACATCCCGTTTAAGTAAAGGTAACTATGGCTTTTATGCAATAATTGATCGTCCTCTTTTTGCCAATAGCTTAGGGGCGGGCAGAGGATTGTGCTTTTTTATTCAGGCCGGGGTTGCTCCCCAAAAGTTTAATATGGTTTCAAACTACATCGGTGCCGGGTTTCGTTACCATGGAATTTTACCCAACCGGTTTTACGATGAATTAGGGATTGCTTTTGCCCGAATTGGGGTTGGAAATGATTATTACAACTCTTTTCGACCAGTAAAAAAAGCAGAAACGGCTATTGAGGCAACTTACAGGTTTGTTTTTGGAAGGAGGTACACCCTCCAGCCCTGTATGCAATATATCATCGATCCGGGCTTTGGCGCTTATGGAAGCAGTTTGGTGTCACTGCTTAGGTTCTCCCTCGAATATTGAAAGAACTATTTAAACAGTCAATTTTTAAAATTATATTATTAAATTTATAAAACACATAAAATCGGTTATATGAGTAATCTTTTAAATAATCTGAACCTTAAATCGAGGTTTATCATCGTGTTTTCAGTAGTTATTTTGTTAAATCTTGTCAATCTGTTCTTTACTTTTAACAACCTGGGGATACTCAGGAAAGTTGGTGAAAAATTGTACACCCAAAATTTTATTGGGATGAACAGGCTGATTGAAGCTGACCGCGATGCTTATCAATCCAGGCTGGCTATCAGCGAGAGCTTTCATTTAACCAAACGGAACAACGGAGAAGACATTGAAAAACTTCAAACCGAAATTACCTCAAACCTTGATCAGATAAATACACGTTACGCCGAATTTTATAAGCTTTATAAAGAATCGGTGGCGAACGCCAATGAAGAGTTAAACAGCGATGTTGTTTCAAATTATGAAAAGGTAAAGACGCTTACATCGCAGATTAACAGCTTGTTGAAACAGCAACAGTTTGATCAGGCTGAAAGCATGTATTATTCCGAATATGCGCCCGCTTTCAATGTTATGCGGGAAGATATGAATAAGTTTACCGACCTTTTCCTGGATGCTACAGAAAAGGAGCAGAAAAATACCGCAATAAACGGAAAACGAATTTTTATTGCTGCTACTATCGGATTTATCATCACCATTGCTATTTTGATATTTAGCGGTTATATACTTAACAGCAGTATCACTCGTCCTTTAAATGTTGTTGTGGAGGCCACAAAAGAAATTTCTGAAGGGAAACTTGACTTCAATATTAAAGCCGAAGGGAATAATGAGATAGCAAAAGTTCTGATATCCGTAGATCAGATGCGGCAGAAGCTGCTGGATATAATTTCCGAAATTTCCTCAGCTTCGGTGAGTATTTCTTCGGCAAGCAACAATCTGAATTTACGTTCACAGCGCATGTCACAGGCAGCTACCGAACAAGCCAGTTCGGTTGAAGAGCTGTCCTCGGCTATGGAAGAAATGGCTTCGAATATTCACCAGAATGCTGACAATTCTAGACAAACCGAAAAAATAGCCATAAAGGCTTCCGCTGAAGTAAAGAATGGCAGCTCTGCAACCAGCGAAGCCATTGAACTGATGAAGGAAATAGCAGGGAAGATATCCATTATCAATGATATAGCTTTTCAAACCAATATTCTGGCCTTAAATGCTGCAGTTGAGGCTGCCAGAGCTGGCGAATACGGCAGAGGCTTTGCTGTTGTTGCTGCTGAAGTGCGAAAACTGGCCGAAAGAAGTAAATTGGCAGCCGATGAAATCCAGCAGCTTTCGGTAAAAGTGGTAGGTACATCGCAGCAGGCTGGGGAAAAGCTGGAAAGTATAGTTCCCGAAATTGAGAATACAACCAAATTAATTCAGGAAATCACAGCTTCAAGCCTGGAACAGAATAGTGGCGCTGAGATGATAAATAATACCATCCAGCAAATGAATCAGGTGACACAGCAAAATGCAACACTGGCCGAAGATATTGCTTCAAGTTCAGAGGAATTAACGGAGCAGGCCAGAAAACTTATCGCGGTAACCGAGTACTTTAAAACTGAGAGAATCAGTTAAATCCGGCCTTTTGATTTGTAAGGTTCTCCTGAGCTGTTATGATGTTCTATTTAAATAATTCCTTGTAAGTTCGAGGAGTTGTGGCTGTATTTTACCGGCGGCAATTACTTCAGGACAATAAACATCCTCATTACCGCTAAAGGTACTTGCAAATCCTCCGGCTTCCTTAACCAAAAGGTATCCGGCAGCAATATCCCATGAATGGAGGTTAAACTCGATAAAGGCATCGGCATATCCTGCAGCAACGTAGGCCATATCAATTGCGGCAGAGCCGGTGATTCTTATTCCCAGTGAGTTTTCGTAAATGAACCTGATCAGGTCGAAATAGCTGCTTGTATTTTCACCCATATTATAAGGTGTTCCTATAATAATGAGGCTTTTTTCCAGCTGGTCGTTACTTTTTACGGTTATCTTTTCGTTGTTGCAAAAGGCTCCCTTTCCTTTACAGGCATAATAGCATTTGTCGGAAGTAATTTCGTAAGTAATGCCCAGTAAAATATCGTTCCCTTCGGCAAGAGCCAGTGTAGTTGAATATAAAGGGAAACCAGTAATAAAGTTTGTAGTTCCATCCAGCGGATCGACAATCCAGTTAATGGTTCCCGTTTTATCGGTAGTTTTTTCCTCGGTAATAAAACCTGCTTCGGGAAGAATTTTCGAAAGCTTTTCGACTAACATTCTCTCGGCCGTTTGATCTACATACGAAACCAAATCGCGGGCACTTTTATTTTGAACGGCCCCCTGGTCAAATCTTGTTCTTTCAGTTCTGATGTAATTCCCGGTTTCTTTAATAATATCGATAGCCGAACGGCAAAGTATTTCAAGATTGTTCATAATTTGAGGTTTTGAATTCCAATAGTACAAAATATTATGACGGGAACGGTTAATATAACATTTAAGTTATTTTATTGTTTCCGGCCTTTATTATCACTGTTCTTCAAATTTAACCACCAAAAGGTTTTACATATGAGCTAATCCATTATTTTTATGAAATTTTAAAGTACCATTTTATGGATTATGCAATTGATTTTGTGCCGGTTGAAGAAAAGTATGTTGAGGCTATTAAAAACATTTACAATTATTATGTTGAGCATACAACTGTAACTTTTCATGCGGAACTGCTCGATAATGAGGAAATGAAGGGTATTTTGTTTTTCAAAAATCCACGTTTCGTGTCATATGCGATTCTCAACACCAGTGGTACAGTTATCGGTTATATTATCGTAGGATATTACAAACCCCGCCAGGCTTACGATTTTACTGCAGAGGTCACTATTTATCTGCATCCGGATTATACTCATAAAGGAATCGGCAACAAGGCAATGATTTTTATTGAAAAGATTGCACGGGAAAGGAAGTTTCATGCGCTACTGGGAGTTATTTGCTCCGAAAACGATGCAAGCATCAGCCTTTTCAAAAAGTTTGGATATTGGGAATGTGCCTGTTTTAAGGAGGTTGGACTTAAGTATAACCGGCTCCTCGATGTGGTGGTTTACGAGAAGATACTTGACTAGCGTATTATTTTAGGGCACTCTGAATAAAAAGGGTCAAATACATAGAAAAATACATAGAAAAACATTTAAGTTTGTTGAACCTAATTAATCGGATCAGTTATAATACATGGTTCCTTCATTGAAAAAGCTTTTTGCGCTTATCGTCTTTGCAATAACTCAGGTTTACGTGCTTTGCGCTGCCGATGAAACTTCATTCAGGAGATATGATGAAAGCTTTTTTGTTATTTCCAACTTTTCCGGAGTTGATGCGGTAACCAGCGAGGATAAAAAAATAAGCGAATTGCTCCAGTCGGGAGTCGATGGTTTCCGTTTTCTGATCGATTGGGACAAGTCAAACAATACCCTTATATTAAAAGAATCAAATGGTAATTCGATTTTGCTGATTGATGCTCTTACAACAATCAAAAACTATCTGGAGAGTCAGCCTGATAAGATACTTACGCTTTTTCTCGATTTTAATGTTAACATCAACGAATTAAACGATGTATTCGATAAATCAGGGCTCTTACCTTATTTGTACAGGCACGAAGAAGAAGCAGGCTGGCCGGCAATTTCAACTCTGGTTCAATCCGAAAAAAGATTGGTAGTATTTTCGATGCAGGAACACCGGTCGAGCCCCGACTGGGTGCATTATATCTGGAATTACGCGGTGGAACCTTATTTTTCGCTGATGGATGCTCCCGATTTTATTGGAGAGTATTTAAAAGGCGATCCCAAAAACGAACTGCTGATATATAACGAGTTTAATGTTCAGGGGCCGGGAGACAGGAACAAGCCTAAAAAGCTTGATCTTAATTTTAATCCATATTTGCTTGAGCATATAAAAAACGTTTGGTCAAAAACTGGCAAAGCGCCAAACTTTATTATGCTGGATAAGTTCGATCCCAATATAAGCAGGGTAATTTACTTCCTGAAAATGTTTAAGACACTTAAGGGAACAGTAACTTTTAATACCCAGTTGCTCGATTATGTTAGCTGGGAAGGCCGTAATAGTCTAACAAGCGGAAAATTCAGTTTCCCAATAGGACCTGGTGATAATGTAACTTTAACACCACGCAGTCCGGGATACCGGTTCAAGCCAGAGTCGGTTGCTTTTGGCGAATTAAATACCAGCCGGGAACAACATTTTATTGCTTCGCCTCTGGATATAAACGAGGACCTGGAGGCATTTTACCCATTTGATAACAATATTAACGACATCAGTGGTAAAGGATTAAATGGCAATCCTATCGGAGTTGTTTTTCAGAAAGATAGCATACGTGGAACGGTTGCATTTTTTAATAACAAAAGTCACGCTGTGCTTTCAAAGTCGGAGGATTTTAAAGTTCGTGACCACGATTTTACAGTAGCAGCCTGGGTTAAAATTGAAAAGTTTCTTCCCGGGAAAACAGATTATTGTATTTTGGGAACACCCACAAATTCCTACCAGGAAGGGATTCATCTGGTTATCAGAAACCGGAAGCCTTACTTCGGATTCTACAGCAACGACCTGGAAGGGAACATGTTGTTCGACGAGAACAGGTGGTACCATGTTGTTTGGCGCTATACAAAACAAACAGGCGAGCAAGCCATTTATGTGAACGGTAAACTCGATTGTCAATCGTGGGGGCATCCCAGTTATAAGGGCAAGGAGAAATTGTTCATTGGCGTTGCAGGGTTCAGTTGGGAGTCAAATATGTACGGTAGCATCGATAACCTGATTGTTTGGAGCAGACCCCTTGGAAATGAAGAAATATGGGGTTTAAGCAAGAATATTGTGGAGGTGCTGCCCGTAAATAGTTTACTTTTCCGGTATTATTATCTGTTAATTGCACTTGGAGCAATCCTTATTGCGATATTACTTTATATTTTTCTCAGGAGACGATTGAATAAGAACAGAGAGCAGAAAATTTTCATTCCACGCAAAATAGAAGTAGACCAGCAAGCTCAGAAAAGGAACTTTATCCGGTTGTTTGGCGATTTTATTATAATTGATAAAAATGGCGAGGATATCACATCAAGTTTTACACCTAAGCTGAAGCAGCTTTTCCTTCTTATCCTGGTTAATTCGCAACAGAATAAAAAGGGAATTACAACAAAAGAGCTTACCGACATTGTCTGGCCAAACCATTCCTACCAGAATGCAAAAAACAGTCGCGGAGTCACAATCCGGAAGCTTCGTCTTTTGCTGGAAGTGATGGATAAGATTGAAATAGTTTTCCATGTGGATACCTGGTCGATGGAATTCTCGGGGAATGTTTACTGCGATTATGTAGAATGTTTGAAGCTGTTAGAGTTTGGCGATACCAATGATCCTGCATTTTATAAAGAGTTTTACCGGATTGTTAAAAAAGGGGAAATATTTAAGGGTGAATCGCACGATTGGCTCGACGATTATAAAGGGCATATTGCTAATAATGTTGTCGATATTCTTTATAAATACATACAAAAGCTGGATCAGAACACCGATCCTGACTTAATTCTAAAGCTCGCCGACAGGATATTGCTCGCTGACCCGGTAAACGAAGAAGCGCTTTCTTATAAATTAAAAGCGCTCATTAAACAGAATAACTATAAGAACGCAAAGTTCGCCTACGACAAATTCACCTCAAACTACCTTGAAATGTATGGAGAGAAATTTGGGACGGCATTTGAAAAACTTATCGAATAATAAGATCTAAAGCGAAAAAACTGCCGAAAAATAAATGTGTTTGCTGCACATATTAGATTGTTTTAATCCAGCAGCATTGGCGAATTCAGGAATTTTTAACGGACTTTATTCAGGAAGAACAATTGTTTTTAACGGCACTTCGTCTACAAAAAAGACATATTTATCTTTAGATTTCATTGGAACGTCTATTTAATAATATTATCTGCTTTTTGATGTATTACTTTTGGCATCGAAAGGTATTAACTTAATTTTTTCTGTTAGAACTTAACTTTATTGTCATCAATCTTTTTTGAAAAATATATCAGCTACACGTATGTGTATCTGTGGATTTTAATAAGGGTAATTTGTTAAAAATTCTATTTGGGTGCTTAGAGATAAGCATCCGGATTGCTAGTTAGTTTTTTGTTTTAAACATCCTGGTGTGAATCCCGATGTTTACTTTTAAAAACACAGACCCTCTATATTTAACTTTCGAATATTTCATATCCTTTGCACACCGCGTCTTTCCGACCGAACAAACTAATTAGTTAAGAGTTTCTTTAGGAAAGCGTTAATGGAAATTTTATGCAAACCGATAATATATTCAAGGTGCGGCAGGAAAGGTCCTCCGACTTTAAATTCGATGCCTCTGTGGTAGACGTGTTCGACGACATGGTGGTTCGTTCCGTTCCTTTTTATCTCGAGTTTCAACGGATGATAACTGAGATTTCACGCGATTTTTCTGTTCCCGGCACGTCTCTTTACGATTTGGGCTGTTCAACAGGCACAACCATGCTTTCTCTTAATAAAGTACTCGATACTTCCGTAAAATTTGTTGGGATCGATAATTCCACTGAAATGCTTGAAGTTTGCAAGCACAATTTCTTAAAGGAAAATTTCAGCAGGGAGTTTGAGTTGCAATACCGCGACCTTAACAGACCTTTCGAAGTAAAAAATGCTTCAGTAGTGGTACTTTGCCTCACTTTACAATTTATAAGACCAGTTTACAGGTTCAGATTATTACAATCCATTTATGAGCAGTTAAATCCGGGAGCGTGCCTGATCCTGGTTGAAAAGATCCTCGCCGAGGAGCCCAATTTTAATAAGGTAATGATTAAGTATTATTACGACTTTAAACGTCGCAATAGTTACGACGATATGGAGATTTCCCAGAAAAGAGAGGCCCTTGAGAATGTTTTGATACCCTATAAATTGAGTGAGAATATTGAGATGCTGATGGAAGCCCGGTTTAACTCAATTGAGACTTTTTTCAAATGGTACAATTTTGCAGGGATGGTGGCCTTTAAAAGTTAGTTATGGCAAATACTTATGTTAAATCGCAATACGCTAATATGATTGTTCAATTCGGAAATTGGATTTTCCATATCCGGAACTTTCTTTTCCCTTTATTTTATATTGCCTTGTTTATCCCTTCGCAACCTGTAATTCAGAATCAGGGAGCTGCTGATGTTTTGGGATTTACGCTCATTGGCGCGGGAATCCTGATCCGCAGTGTAACCATTGGGCTGGTTTATATTGTCCGAGGTGGGAAAAACCGTCAGATTTTTGCTGATGATCTTGTAACAGGAGGTATATACAGTGTTTGCCGCAACCCTATGTACCTGGGTAACATTTTACTTTTAGCCGGTTTTGGCATCCTGGCCAACTCACTCTTGTTTCTGCTTTTGTTTTTTCCCCTTTTCGTCTTCTTTTATTTTGCAATTATCAAGGCTGAAGAAGCTTTTCTGTATAATAAATTCGGCAGTCAGTTTGAATCTTATCGAACCCGCGTGAAGGCGCTGCTACCCGATTTGGGAAATATTAAGAACGCATTTCAGGGGCAGGAGTTTAAGTGGAAAAAAGTATTAAAAAAGGAATACAACTCTTTATTCATTTATTTATCAGGAGTTTTGCTCATTTTTATCTATCAGGCAAGAATTTCTCCACAAGCCTTTCTGGTGAGTTTTATTGTTTTGATTTTACTTTACATTACAGTTAAATTTCTGAAGTATCGTAAAAAACTGGACTAAAAACCTAAAAAATTTTGCATGAATTTATGAACAAAAATATCTGATGTAAAGCAATGAAATACAGAAGTATAATAAGTATAATTTATACATTTATTACCCCAATTAACCCTTAAATTAACCCGGGATTAACTCCGTTATAAACTTCAGATAAGGATTCACTAATAGCCTGTATTTAGATTTGAATCGTATTTCAAAAATATTTATGGGAAAACTACGCAGTCTTTTTCAAGGATTAAAGTCGGGTAAAAAAGCTTTCATTGCATTTACTGTTTTAGGAGTAATAATCACCATTTTTATTTCAGCTTTAGGAGGGAAGGCAATCTCCTATACATCGAGTGATAAGTATTGCATGTCGTGCCATGTACACCCTCACGCTGAAAACAGTTGGAAACTTGGTGCACATCATAATAACAGAACCGGAGTTGTGGTTCACTGTTCCGAGTGTCACCTGCCTCCTAAAGGCCACGGCTATTTATATGCCAAAGCAAAACACGGGATGACCGATTTGTATGGATATTTATTCAAGGACACTTCAGAAATAAATTGGGAAAGCAAACGCACAGTTGAAAAGGCTGATAAATTTGTTTATCAGGAATCGTGTATCAAATGCCACCAAAACCTGTTTCCTGCCACACTGTCGAAAGATGGCGATAACGCACATCTTTATTTTCTTACAAGCAATCAGGGGCTGCGCTGTATTAACTGTCACCTGAATGTAGGCCATTTCGATCCAAAAGCAAAACACGAGCACAATACCAATTTTGGAGCGGATGTTGAACATACCGAAATATATACTGAAGCTGCCAAAGTTGATAAGTTTGAGAATTTCACCGAAAAGATTCCAGGCACAGGGGTTGCTTTCGATATGGTAGCAGTTCGCGGTGGTACATTTAAAATGGGTAGCCCTAAGGACGAACCCTTACGCGATGATGATGAAGGTCCTGTTCATCAGGTTAAAGTATCCGATTTCTGGATGGGTAAAATCGAGGTAACATGGGAGGAGTATCTCTCCTTCTTCAAAGCCACATCCTCACAGGGCAGAACTGAAGGAGAAGAAGTTAAAAATAAAAATGTGGATGCAATTACTGGTCCAACCCCCCCGTGGGGAGCTCCCGACCAGGGATGGGGTAAAGGTTCAAGGCCGGCCATCACCATGAGTTGGCATGCTGCAAGGGTATATTGCGAATGGTTGTCAAAGGTAACGGGCAAAAAATATCGTCTCCCAACTGAAGCGGAATGGGAATATGCCTCCAGGGGTGGTACCAGTTATCCTTACTTTTTCGATGGAAATCCCAAAAAATATTCTTCCAAAGGTTTCATGAAAAAAATCTTTGGTCCCGATACTTCGCAAATAGCATCCAGAGTTATTTATAAGGAAAATAGTTACTCAAGAACTCAGGAACCTGAGATTGTGAAAGAAAATCCGTTTGGTTTAAAAAACATGTTGGGGAATGTTGCCGAGTTTTGTCTGGATTATTATTCGCCTGATGCTTATAACGCCCAAAAGGGTAAAATAGCTGTGGATCCAAGAGGTCCCAAGAAGGGAACGGAGCATGTGATAAGGGGCGGTTCGTTCATGAGTGATGCCAGAGATACCCGTTGTGCTGCACGCGATTTTACAAGAACCAAAGAATGGTTGGTTACCGATCCGCAAATGCCAAAGAGCATATGGTGGTATTCCGATTGTATCGACGTAGGATTTAGAGTTGTATGTGAAACAAAACCTGTTTTAGAGAAAAAATAATCATATGAGTTCAAAAAATATTGACCGCCGCAAGTTTTTAGAATCGACTGCTTTTGCAGGAATGGCAGGCCTGGCAGCCGGAGCTCTTTTAACCTCCTGTAAAAAAACTCCCGACAATAAAGAATTGGGACTTCCCCCGATTTTAAACGGAGCCCCTAAAGGCCGCAAGTTAAGAGCTGGCCTGATAGGTGCCGGAAATCGCGGAACCGGGGCTGCCATTAACTTTCTGAGCTGCGGCCCCGACCTTGAAATTATTGCTTTAGCTGATGTTTTTCAGGATAAAGTAGATGGTTGCCGGCAGAGATTAGAAAAATACAAAATGAACATCCCGGCAGAGAATTGTTTTGTTGGTTTCGACGGCTACAAAAAATTAATTGCACTGCAGGATGTTGATGTGGTTTTGCTGGCCACACCACCTCAATTCAGGCCTGATCATTTTTTAGAAGCTGTTCAGAATAAAAAGCATGTCTTCATGGAAAAGCCGGTAGCTGTTGATCCTGTTGGGATCCGGTCGGTGATTGCTACTGCGAAAAAAGCCGAGGCACTGGGACTTTGTGTTGTAACCGGCACACAGCGTCGTCATCAGGAGGATTATATAGAAACCTACAAGCAGATTGCAGGTGGCGCTATTGGTCAGATTGTTTCTGCAAAAGCTTACTGGAACCAGGCTCATGTGTGGTTCCGTACCCGCGAGGAAGGCTGGAGTGATATGGAATACATGATCCGTAACTGGAACAATTTCTGTTGGTTATGCGGTGATCATATTCTTGATACCCATGTTCATAATATCGACGTTATCAACTGGTTTATGGGTAAACACCCTGTAAGTGCAATTGGTTACGGTGGTCGCGTGCGACGTGTTACAGGTGATCAGTATGACTTTTTCAGTATTGATTTCGATTATGGTAACGGTGTTAGTTCTCACAGCATGTGCCGACAGATTGACAGTTGTGCAAATGGTACAGGCGAAATAATTATGGGAACAAAAGGATATACCAACTGCCGCAATACTGTCTGGAATCTGGATGGCAGCGTAAAGTGGAGCTTTGAATATCCTAAAGATCAGAACGGGAACCCGATGAATCAGATCAAAATTCCGCCCTATGTCCAGGAGCACATACATCTGGTTCATGCTATCCGAAAGAATGAATATGTTAACGAAGCGGAGCAAACAGCGCTATCTACGTTAACGGCAATTATGGGCAGAACTGCTGCATACACCGGTAAGCTTGTAACCTGGGACGAAATATTCAAATCGAATATGGATCTTGGACCCGAGAAAATCGAATTTGGACCAGTTAACATGCAGTTTGATGTTCCTCTTCCGGGAACGCCAATCACAAACGTTTGACATTTACACAACTACTAAATAATTAACTATGGTAAACAAGTCATCACGAAGGGAGTTTCTCAGGAAAGCAGCTGCCACAACAGCCGGGGCGTTTATTCTGCCCCAGATTGTGCCTGCATCGGCACTTGGATTAAATGGAAAAACGCCACCCAGCGACAGGATAGTTATGGCTGGTATTGGTGTGGGTTCTCAGGGTAAGAGCAACATGCGGAGCTTTTTGAATAAAAAGGAAATTCAGTTTGTTGCGGTTTGCGACGTCGATAAAAACAACGGTCTTTCTGCAAAGGACCTTGTTGATAAGCAATACGCAAATTCTGACTGCCGTCAGTATTCTGATTTCCGGGAGATTCTGGAGAAGGAAAAACTCGATGCAGTTTGCCTCGCATTGCCTGATCACTGGCATGCTATCATTTCAGTAAATTGTGCTAACAAAAAGCTCGATATATATGGTGAAAAACCTTTGGCCAGAAGTATCCGCGAGAGCCAGGCTATAGTTAATGCTGTTAAAAAGAATAATATTATCTGGCAAACAGGTAGTTGGCAACGTTCAGTCGAAAATTTCCGCATTGGTGCTGAACTTGTTATGAACGGCCGTATTGGAAAGGTTAATTATGTGGAGGTAGGACTTCCGGATGGTAAGAGATCTATTGGTACTCCGCCTGTTATGCCTGTTCCTGAGGGCCTCGATTGGGAATTCTGGTTAGGACCGGCTTTAAAAGTTCCCTACAGGGGAGTATGCCATTGGAACTGGCGCTGGATTCAGGATTATTCAGGAGGGCAGTTAACCGACTGGGCGGGTCATCATATCGACATTGCTCATTGGGGACTTGGATTCGACAGAACAGGTCCGGTAAGTGTTGAAGGTACAGGAATATATCCAAGAGAAGGTATTTATGATGTGGCTGTTGAATACGACTTTTTATGTACTTACGCCAATGGTGTAAAAATGCGGGTAGCGAATGCATCGCGTTTGAAACATGGCATGGGAACTGTATGGCATGGCGAAAATGGTTGGATTCAGGTAAACAGAGGTAATGTTTTGGAAGCTTCCGATCCGTCTATCCTTAAAAATATAGTTAAGCCCGGTGAAAAACTTCTTTATAAAAGTACCGATCATCAGCAGAACTTCATCGACTGTATCCGCAGTCGTAAGGAAACCATCACTCCCGCTGAAATAGCGCATCGTTCCATCTCGGTAGGATTGCTAGGTGAAATAGCAATGCTGACAAATACAAAAATACAATGGGATCCTGAAAAGGAAGAAATAATTGACAACCATTATGCAAGCCGGCTTTTAAACAGGCCTTACCGTGAACCTTGGACTTTACCAGTAATTTAAACTCAGGAAACCATGAAGAAAGCAATTATATTTTTACTGATAACCGGAGTATTTTCTGCTTTTTACGGGTGTAAAAAGCAACATGCCTATAGCGCATTAATAGTAACCGGACAAAATAATCATAACTGGAAAGCAAGTTCCAGAATTCTGAAACAACTACTGGATCAAACTGGTTTATTCTCTACTGATATTATTGAAACTCCGGCTGCAGGAAAGGATATGACTTCCTTTGCTCCCGACTTTCAGAAGTACGATGTGGTAGTGATGGATTATACAGGCGATTCCTGGTCGGACAAGACAAAGAGCAGTTTTGAAGAATATATCAAAGCTGGTGGCGGACTTGTTATATACCATGCTGCCGACAATGCATTCCCGGAATGGAAAGCTTACAACGAAATGATTGGTCTTGGCGGCTGGGGTAAAAGAAACGAAAAGGACGGACCTTATATTTATATGAAAAAGGATTCTTTAATAACAGATACAACTGCCGGACCCGGTGGGTCGCATGGCAAAAGACATGAGTTTGTTGTTAAAGTAAGAAACGAAGAACATCCGATTACCAAAGGTTTACCTAAGAAATGGCTGCATGCTGAGGATGAACTTTACAGCCAGTTAAGAGGGCCGGGCAAAAACATGGAAATTCTTGCAACTGCTTATGCCGATACAGCTCAGAAAGGTACCGGACGCGATGAACTGGTTTTGTTTACGGTAACCTACGGCAAAGGACGAATATTCCACACTGTATTGGGACATGCAGGTAACGATACAACAGCTTTTCCGGCTATGGAATGCCAGGGGTTCATTACCACCTTTCAAAGAGGTGCCGAGTGGGCTGCCAGTGGCGTAGTTACTCAGACTGTGCCGGAAGGGTTTCCTAATGCTGCAGGAGTTGTTCAACTCGAAAATTATAAGCCTTTAACCCTTGAGCAATTGATGCGGAATGTTGAAAACTACGATATTGCCAAGAGTCGTAAATATTTCTACGATCTGCAGAGCCGAATACGCTCATCCGATAGAACTCCGGCAACACTTTTGTCATTTGAGAAGTTAATTGTAAAATCACTCAAAAAGAAGAGTGTTTCAGCTGATGCAAAAAGGCTGCTCATCAAAGAATTGAGCTGGATGGGCTCTGATTATAGTATTTCAGTTTTAAAAGATATGCAAAAGGAAACTGAACTGAAGGATGAAGCTCAGTTTGCTTTGGCAAGGTTAGAGTCAAAGTAGAAACTATTAAGTTAAAACACAATCGAAATGCTATCTCTGGTTATTCCAATTTTTAACGAAGAATGCCTGATTGAAGAATTGGTAAATCGTTCAGTGGCGGCACTGGAGCGGTTTACCTCTGATTATGAAATAATTCTGGTTGATGATGGAAGTACAGATTCCAGTTTAGCAATACTCCTCGATTTTCAAAAGGCTAATCCCAAACTGAAAATTCTGAGCCTTTCCAGAACTTTACGACATCAGGCGGCTTTTACCGCTGGTCTCGACCATGCAACAGGCGATATTATTGCCATGATGGATGGAGATCTTCAGGATCCTCCCGAACTCTTCGAAGCCATGTACAAAAAAATTACCGAAGAAGGGTTCGATGTCGTTAGCGGTAAACGAAACCGAAGGATTGGCAAGGGAAGCCGGATGTTTTATACTTTTTTATTTCACCTGCTGTTTAAAAAGCTCGCCGGAATTAAAAACATGGAGAATACTGGTAATTTTTCCATGATGAAACGCAATGCCATGGATGCCCTCCTGAAAATGAATGAGAAAGTACGGTATCTTCCGGGCTTGCGTTCTTTTATTGGATTTCGTCAGGGATTTATTGAATATGTGCGTGAAGACCGGAAGATTGGCGATACAAAAATGAATCTGAATAAGCTGTTTCTCTTAGGAGCTGATGCCATATTTTCTTTCTCAAAGTTCCCCATCAGGATGTGTATGGTTTTGGGGATAATGGGAACGATCATTTTTATGATTGCCGGAATTTACGTAATCATAGCACGTATTCTGGGGCTTGCAGTTCTTGGCTGGTCATCAACCATGCTGAGTATATATTTTTTGGGTTCCATTCAGCTGATATTCATGGGAATCATTGGGGAATATGTATTCAGAATTTATAAGGAGTCGCAAAACCGACCTATATATTTTGTAGGTAAATTCTATAAAGCTGAAAACGAGGACAAAGAGGCAAAATGACCCCAAAAGTGTTTAAATATATCTTCTTTTTGCTAGCCTTTATAATTTTGGCAGGGATGCTTATTACAAGCAAAGATGCCGGAATTTCGGGTGATGAGGAGGTGCATTATAAACAATCCGAAATGGTGTATCAGTATTTTGCCACCCAGGGGGAGGATAAATCGTCCCTGAGTACACCGGTTACACACCTGAAATACTACGGACAGGCCTACGATAACCTTGTAACAATTCTGATTCATTGGTTTTCTGTTGAAGATATCTACACGTTTCGCCACTTTATGAGTTCTGTTGCTGGTTGGCTTGCCATATTTATAACCGGCTTGCTGGCAGTTTCACTGGGCGGATATTCAGCAGGAGTTCTGGGCTTAGTTCTTTTTGCAGTTTCTCCAACTTTTTTGGGGCATGCGCATAACAACCTGAAGGACGTTCCTTTTGCTCTCGCGTATGTTGCCACCATCTTTTTTATGGTGAGATTATTCTTTTTTGACAAGACATCAAAAACAAGCTTATTGTTGCTGGTTTTTAGCATTGCTCTTGCCATAGGTATCCGACCGGGTGGACTTTTGGTTGTAGCTTATCTGTGGTTTTTTGTTACCCTTGAAACGGCTTATAGAAATCGGAGTACACACAGAGTCGACTGGACAGCTCTTAGAAAGAGATTCTTACTTATAACCGGGATATCTGTTTCTGGATATTTACTTGGGTTGATTCTCTGGCCTTATGCGTTGCAAAACCCTGTTTCCAATCCCTGGAAATCGTATCAGGTAATGACTCACTTTCCTACTACCATAAGGCAAATATTTGAGGGGAACTTAATATGGTCCGACCTGCTCCCATGGTATTATCTGCCAAAGTCGATGCTTATTACAATTCCCATTATTGTTTGGGTGGGAGTTGTACTGTTTATCAGTTTTGGTTGGAAATTAATCAAGGAAATGCCTGTTTTATATGTGTTTCTGGTATTTGCTCTAATATTTCCTCCTGTTTTTGCTATTATTAAAAAATCGAATCTTTACGGAAGCTGGCGGCATTTTCTGTTTATTTATCCACTTTTAGTGGTATTGGCGGCGCTTGGATTTAATTACGTGTTGTTGCTTTTCAAGAGTAAGGTGATAAAAGTTGCAGCCGTTTTTATAATCATTTTACTGGCTTTTCACCCGTTCCGGTTTATGGTTAAAAATCACCCTTATTATTATTTGTATTACAATCAAATAGCCGGAGGACTTAAAAAAGCCTACGGAAATTACGAGACCGACTATTATTATCATTCGGTTCGCGAAGCTACTGAATGGTTGGTTCAGCATCTGGAAGAAAATAATATCAAATCGGCTGTGATTGGTTCAAATTTCATGATTTCGTGGCATTTACGCGATCATCAAGAATTTAAGCCTGTATTTTTTTCTTGGGATAAGCGCAGCCGGGCCGATTGGGATTATGCTATTGTAGCCAACAGCTATATTTTACCCTATCAGTTGCGAAATAACATCTGGCCGCCTCAAAATGCAATTCATAACATTTCCGTTGAAGGAGTACCTGTATGTACTGTTTTAAAGAGAGAAACAAAATCGGATCTGGAAGGAATTAATGCATTTCAGGCAGGAGAGAATGCTGCTGCTATCGAAAAATTAAGCGCTACTGCTAAAGCTGATAGCACCAATGAAACAATTTATTACTTTCTGGGACAGGCATATGCAAAATCAGGTAAAAGAGCTGCTGCCGACTCAGCATATAAGCTTAGCCTGAAATGGCATCCTCAGTACGAAGTGTCGTTGTTTGAACTGGGAAAAAGTGCGGAAGCCAAAGGAGATATTGAGGGTGCCATAAGTTACTATGATAAATTGATTGAGGCCAATCCCAAGTTTCTCAGGGCATACATTTTAAGAGCTAAATTTTTTCCGGATACCGATCGTGAAAAAGCAAGGAAACTCTTAAGGTATTGCCTGTCAATTAACTCTCGTTATGTGCCGGCAATTAATGCCTTAGCCGATACATACCGTGATACAGAGCCTTCGGTGGCGGAGAAGTATTATAACCTTGCTAAATCGATTAAATGATGTTAACGCTTTTTACACAACAACCATAGATACTATTTAACAATTCTGTTAGCGTTTTATTACGGGAATAAAGATTTTTTCCTGATGTTTTTAACTTAACCAAACCATGTTTCGCAGTGTAAGTCTCTCCGGCTTACCTGCGAACATTTTTTGCTCACTTAGCTCATATATTTTCTTTTCCTTTTAAGCTTTTCTATTTCGTCAAGCATTTGGGCTATTCTTTTTTCGCGGGTACTTTCTTTTTTGGCATCGGTAATATAATCAACAAAATCTTTTTTGCGGGTGTACGAGAGCTTCTCAAAGGTTCTACCGGCTTCCTCGTGTTCTTTGAAGATGTTCATGATAATTTCAGGAATTTCAACCATCCGTTCTTCAGTATCGGGCTCCATCGTTACATGTATTACATCGCCCCGTGTTATACCAGCAGCTTCCTGTATCGATTTGCTCACTACCATATAATGTTGGCCGTCGCCCCGCGGGGTGAGAGATGAACGGAATTCAATACCGTTGATAGAACCTCTTACTTTAACATGGTTTTTTTGTCCAAATTCTTCTTCAACATTAAACGGGATAATGAAAAAAGTCCATGCCCCTACGGTTTCAGGTTTAATAAGAATGGTATCAAATTCCTTAGATGCCATGATGTTTTGTTTAAGGGTTTTTGTTAAAATTATGCTAAGATAGTCAAATTAACGGTTTTATAAAATTTACCCCTTTATTTAGGTTCATTTAAGGAGTGATTCATGTAAATTCCCATGCTTTTGTTTATTCTAAATTACAATCATACATATTAATATTTTAAATTCTTGAATCCTTCTTTCGTCCGGTACGTAAAGGATAGCCGGATTGAATATCGTTAGGGAAATAAATTTTGAAGTATGGTCAGAGGGGGCAGATTAAAAGATTTCATTTTAAAATCTATTGGTAATAAGATATATTCTATTATCATCGTTATGGCAATAGTTGTGTTGACCATTGTGCTGGTTTCGGCTTATACCGGCAGCACACTGTCGATGGTTACAACACTCGCCAGGTTGGAGAGAGTTCATTCGGTTGAGTTAAGCAATGCAAAATCCGATTTTTACAAGTATTTGGTTCTTAAGGAACCTTCTTATCTGAATGAGTACCGGAAGCATATCAGCCGCGCTAATTCTTATTCTCACACGTTTGGGATGATTCCTGAATATCTCGAAAATCAGCCACACAGTGAAGTAGTCAGAATTTTTGATGAGGTGTTTGAGGAAGTCGGAGAAAAGGAGTCGGATGTTATTATTACAAGGGTGAACTTGTTAACATGGAATCCCATCGTTCAAAAGCTTGTAAAGATAGCCCGCGAGACCGATGTTGCTACTGCAAATTATCGGGCAATGGCCGAAGATATTATTAAGGCTGGTGAAGAAGAGCGCTTAAAAATATTTCCCAAATTACAGGCTGCGGAAGAAAAGCTTGAGAGGATGCCAAAAGAATTTTCGGATGCTACAGGTGAGCTTTCGGCCTATGCATCCTCACTGGTGAGCACCGTATTATGGGTACTTTATATCGGCCTAACACTGGTGAGTTTGATAATTGCAATACGAATAACCCGTTCCATCACAAACCCATTGACACGCGTAAACAGTGCCATGAAAGACATTGCGGAAGGAGAGGGGGATCTTACCGTACAGATTCACGTAGATTCTAAAGATGAGATTAATGCCCTGGCCGTTAGCTTTAATAAGTTTGTGGAAAAAATGCGGGGTGCCATTGGAGAAGTAATTGAAAGTATGAACGTACAAACCGCTGCCGCTGCTGAAATTCAGAGAACTTCGCAAGCCTTGAGCGACACGGCCGGCAAACAAGCATCAGCTGTTGAAGAAATTACCGCAGCTATTCAGCATGTTAACTTCAGCATTTCAAAAAATGCCAACAACGCAAAGCATACCTCTCAAATTGCGACGGAAGTTTCGGGTAAAGCAGAGGAAGGAGGGAAAGCCGTTACTGAGGCGGTTCATATGATGCAGAATATTCATCAGCGTATACACGAAATTGCCGGCATTGCCTATCAGACAAACCTTCTTGCCCTTAATGCCACAATTGAGGCTGCCAGGGCCGGAGCACACGGGAAAGGTTTTGCAGTTGTGGCTAACGAAGTTAAAAAACTGGCCGATAATAGTCAGAATCTGGCTAAGGAAATCATCACACTTGCTAAAAATACCATGGTTGCTTCCGAAAACGCCGGAAAGCTGGTAGAACAAATTGTACCGGAAGTTTCGAAAACGGCGCTTCTGATTCATGAAATAACTGAAGCCTCGGAGGAGCAGGATGAAGGCGTGAGCAGCATAAATGCCACCATGGAAGAGTTAAGCCATATTTCGTCCGATAATGCTTCTATGGCCGAAGAGCTTGCCGCTTCAGCCTCTCTGTTGAGTGAGCAATCGGAAAAACTTCACCGGAATCTTGGGTATTTCAAAATCTGAAAGACCGCACTTTAAGGGTGAATTTAATTAAGTTTTAAAACTTTCCTCAGGTTGGGTTTTAATTCCAGCTCCATGGTTGCGGGATTCCCAGCTATTCCGTCCAGGTGGAGAACAATTCTTTGCGGAACTCTTCTGTTATTGGTGTCCAGATTCATCTCGAGTGTTGCCGAGGTGCCATCATCCGAGAATTTAATGTAGAATTTCAGCAATCCGAAATCAGTTAAAACATTATCGAGTTTTATTTCCATTCCGGGCCTGGTCCAGGTGGTTGGTACTCCTTCGAACAAATGCAGTTCGTTGCTGCGTTCCATTACCATCAAATGACGTACTAAACGTATAAAATCGGCACTAACCCGACTATTGGGCATGTCGCCCAGGAATGTTTTTTCGGCAGCAGCCTGCGGAGACTGTTGCTCGAACCAGGCGTAATTGGGTGAAGCGTGATTTGCCAGAGCATACATCAAGTTAAGTGCTTCCTGCTGTTTGCCTGTCCATTGCAAAGCATGGGCATAATCTACAGCCGCTGAAAGAACAACCATATTATTAGCCAAACCGGTATTTACAAGCAATCCTTCCTGAATAGTTTTTTCAAGCATCTTCATGTTTCCGGTGACAATCGGATTGTTCAGATCGAATATTTTGCCAGGATACAGCGCATTTAAAAAGGTCCATTGCATTTTCTGCGTTACAGGCTTTTTCTCGGCCGAGGCTCTTGCCGGCAGGTAACTGTTTCCAAAAGCATCTTTTTTCATGTATTTGGGTGTAGCTTCCAGAAATGCTTTGTAATAATCGTCGTACTGACTTTGCCATTTTATTGCCTGTGCATTGCGACTTCCCCAGCGGGCGGCAGTGATCGCCGAATTTAACCCTGCCAGTACCCAGTAGTTATTTACAAAATCAATCCCCTGAGAATCTCCGTCTGCACCCGGAGGAATTAATCCTGAATATGACAGTTTGCTGTTGCTGAGGGTGCTTTTTTGAAGTTCCATCAGATAATTAAACCCTTTTTCCAGCTTAGGCCAGGAGGTTTCAAGCCATTGCTTGTCGCCGGTGAGACGTGCATAATTGGAAATAGCCCAAAGTACCATCCCTGTTTGTTTCCAGTCTTTATCCTGTTGCGAAAACGACCCGTCAGCCTTTTGGAGACTCAGCAGGTAATCCATTGCTTCACGGGCATATTTATCCTCGCCAAGCATGGTTAAGGCATCCACGATAAAAGGTGCATCGTTCACGGAGAATTTTCTGTTTGAAGAGGGTCCTGATTTCAGAATTACCATGTTGTTTTCTCTTTCGGCTACCTGGTAAATGTTGCGGATGGAAGCATCCAGTAGGTTTTGAATTTCAGTATCGGGCACGACAATATTATTGTAGGGGAGAGTTACATTTTCCCACCAGGCGACCGACTGTTTTTGAAGATACAAAGCCTGCTTCAAATTATTGGGGCAATCGATGGCCGTATATCCATGGGCAACGCCAAAAGCGAGCTGTATCGTTTTGCCCGGCTCAAGATCGACAGCTTTAAGTGTCACAATGATCTGCTTGCGGGCTTTATCATTGGGAAGCGCTTCAGTCGATGTCTTAGCAATGGCATGAGGGATAACAATTCTTAAAAAACCACCCATGAAAACTCTTCCTTTTGCGGTATCCACAAGCGATTGATGGCTGGTAATTATTTTAAGTTCGGGACTAAGGCTTATAGTTGCATTTCCTTTATTTTCGTAAGTAATAATAACAATATCGTTACCTGGTTTACCATTCACCTTTTGGCCCAGCCATGTGCCCAGGAAATCGCTTACGGTGTTGTCGTCAGCACCAAACAGGAGAGGGGCAACGGCAAATGTTTCTTCGGTAACTTTGATATTATTCAGCTCTTTTCGGGTAATTAGCATAGGGATACGGGCATTGTAAAGCTGCTGGTTTGCCCAGGTTTCTTTTTCGCCGGCACTGAAACGGATTACAGTTCCAAATCCTGACTGCTGATTGCTGTTTGCGTTTGGAAATTCATACATCAGCTCCCCGTTTTTACCAACAACGCTTTTGCGGGCACTTTCTGGCTGGTTTATCAAAGTCTGCCACCAGGAAGGAGCATATTTATAGTTTACTTCCTGAATGGTTGCATTAGTCTGTGCTTTTAAAGAGGAGATGGTAAAAACAATCAGAAGAATTGAATTATATATCCGGGTTAAGCTCATGCTTTTAATTTTAGTTTTAAGTATAACAGCTTTAAGAACGATAATTGGGGCACAAAAATATAAAACATTGGAAATATTTGTAAACAGGCAGGTTACTTATTAGAATAATCCTCCATGTTTTTAAGCGTTGCGCGTACACTTAATAAAAAATATTATTTAATTTGTGATTATATTTACAACGGAAGTATTTTCATCAACGCGGTCTGACGTAAGGTATTCAGGGAATTATTATGAAAATATACATGAGATACATACTACTGCTATTCATCTTTTTTTCCCCGGCAATCTCCCTGGTGGCCCAAAAATCGGTTATTCGTTTCAAACATTATACTACCGATGAAGGATTATCGCAAAACATGGTCGATTGTATTCTCAAAGATTCGCATGGTTTTATGTGGTTCGGCACATGGAACGGGCTTAATCGTTTCGATGGATATTCCTTTACTGTTTTCAAACAGAACTCACAGGACCCCAACAGCATTTCCAATAACTTTATCTATGCCATATGTGAAGATAAATTTGGAAACATTTGGGTGGGTACCAATAATGGCCTGAATGTTTTTATCTATGCCGAGAATCGGTTTATTCGATATTATTACGGCAAGGAGCACCCCGGTATTTCGTCGCCCACTGTTAATGCTCTTGTTTGCGATGCAAATGGAAGCATATGGGCAGGTACCAACGGCGGTTTAGACAAAATAGAGATTGAAGGCAGGAGTGGGCGTATTAAAAGTATCAAAAATTACAAGGCAGGGAATAGCCCTGACCAGCTAAGTTCCGGTGTTGTTCAGGCCATATCGGAAGATCGGCAGGGTAACCTTTGGATTGGAACAGATAACGGATTTAACTGGTTAAAAAAGGACGGGTCAATCACTCAATTCAGAAACGATCCGGCAAATATCAATAGTCTGAGCGATAATAACATCAAATCGGTTTATGTTGATAAGAATGGTAATGTTTGGGCTGGCACAAGTTTCGGACTTAATTTGTTGGATGAAGAAGGTAAACTTATCCGGCGATATTATCATAACCCCGCTGATCCTACATCAATTGTCCACAATACAACCATGAATATTGCGGAAGACCTGAATGGCAGGCTCATTTTTGGTACATTGGGTGGTATCAGCATTTACAAAGCCGGCACGAATAATTTTATAAACTATTCCTACAGAATCAACGACATTTATGGTTTAAACAATGAATTTGTTAACTGTTTGCTTGCAGATAAGGAAGGTAATATCTGGGTTGGAACTGAAAAAGGAGGAATCAACATTTTTAACATCTATCAGAAACCATTCGAGTTCTTCGAAAACGAACCCGGAAACGCAGGTTCTTTAAGTCACAACACCATTAACTCCATATTGGAGGATCAGGATTACATCTGGATTGGCACTGCGGGTGGTGGATTAAACAAATATGACAAAAAAGCAGGCCGATTTTTTAATTACAGAAACAATTCGCGGGTTGCTTCATCGTTGAGCAGCGATTTTGTGACATCTCTTTTTAAAGATAAACAAGCAAGACTTTGGATAGGCACCTGGGGTGGAGGCTTAAATCTCATTCAAGGTGCCGGAGTGAGAAACTTTCGTTTTATCATCCGGCCTTTAGCCGGCCAGGGCAATGGCGTAAATACGTATGATTTCATTTCATGCATTCTCGATAATGGCGACGGAAAATTCTGGATTGGCACGTTAGGAGGGTTGATACTTTTTGATCCCGTGTCCTTTGAATACGAGCACCTGGTTCCTGCAAATCCCAATATGCCGATTACCCAGGTGGGATGCCTTCAGTATGACAACTCCGGAAATTTATGGGCAGGTACCATTAAAGGGCTGTACCGAATTTTCAAAAACAGCGGTGGGGAAGTTTCTGCAAAAGGATGTATGGCCGAATTCTACCATAACATTCCCAGGAATTCGAATTCCATCAGTGGCGATTATGTAATCTCGATTCATAAGGATAAGAAGGGCACTATGTGGTTCGGAACATACGGGAACGGACTTAACCATTTTATTGAAGGTAAACCGGCGAAGACTCCAGGAACTTTTGTTCACTATACCGAGCAGGATGGCTTATGCGATAATGTTGTTTATGCAATTCTGGAAGATGAAAAGGATAACTTGTGGTTAAGTACCGACAATGGATTATCGAAATTCAACACCAGGGATAAAAGATTCCGGAACTACTATAAAACTGATGGTTTGCAAAGTAACCAGTTCTACTGGTCGGCCAGTTATAAAAACAAGGACGGGAAAATGTACTTTGGAGGAATGAAAGGCATAAATGCCTTCTATCCCGACAGCATTCACGATATTAAGCTGCCCGCACGGACCATGATCACCGACTTCAAAATATACAACCAATCGGTTGAGGTGGGCAAAAAGTACAGCGGCCGCGTTGTTCTGGAGAAATCAATTTCAGAGACAAAAGAAATTAAGCTTTCCTATAAATCGAACGAATTCTCGTTTGAATTTTCTGCCTTACAGTATTTTCAACCCGAAAATGTAAGTTATGCCTATAAACTGCAAGGGTTCGATCAGCAATGGACCAACGTATCCTCATCGCGCAGGTTTGCCATTTATACCAATATAACCCGGGGTTCGTATGTATTTATGGTTAAAGCTGTTGATAATGAAGGTCAGGCCATTCAGGAGCCATTTGAAATGCGGATTACCATTATCCCGCCATTTTGGTCCACCTGGTGGTTTATACTTATTATTGCCGCTCTAATTATCTCAGGAGCAATTTCATACTTCCGCTACAGGGTTTATGCTTTAAAGCGACAAACCCGCAAGTTGGAAAAGCTTGTAAGCCAGCGTACCGAAAAAATAGAACAACAAAAAGAAGAGCTTGTTACTCAGGCCGAACAGTTATTGGAAACGAACCAGCAACTGGAGAAAAAGAAAGAGTTGATCGAAGGTCAGAAAGAACAGCTGGAAAAGCAAAACCTGGAGATCTCCCAGCAACGCGACAAGCTTATAGAGTTAAACCGGAAGGTTCAGGTTGCCAACCAGCAACAGCTTAATTTCTTCACACATATTTCCCATGAGTTCCGCACTCCTTTAACACTCATCACCTCGCCCGTTGAACAGCTTTTAAGGGAAATCGCCGCTGATGGCAGTGTAAAATCAAAATTGAACATGGTTTACAAAAATGCCCAACGGATGCTCCATTTGATAAATCAACTAATGGATATCAGGAAAGTTGAAACAGGCAAAACAGAGCTAAAGGCATCAAAGGACAACTTGGTGAAATTTGTCGAAGGTATTTCTGCATCCTTTAATTCACTGGCCGCACAGCGGAATATCAAGTATAACCTGATAATGAACAGGAAAACTCCCGATATTTATTTTGATCACGAAATTGTTGAGAATATCCTTTATAACCTGCTCTCCAACGCTTTTAAATACACTGGCGAAAACGGCGGCATTTCCGTAATTATTGAAACGTCGGATGGCAAACCGTCGGGAAAAGACGATATTCCGATCGTAGACAAGCATTTCTACAAGCAATACAATATAAATGAATATCTCAAAATTGAGGTTCGCGATACAGGGATAGGTATTGCACAGGAACAGGTCCGCGATATTTTCAGACGTTTTTACCGCATTCATTCCCATTTGAGTACCCGGACAACCGGAACAGGAATCGGACTGTATCTTACCCGCGAGTTAATCAAAGCGCACAAAGGTCTTCTCTATGTAAATAGCAAACCAGGCGCGGGAACTTCAATAAAGCTGATGCTGCCAGTTGGATCTGCGCACCTTTCCCCCACTGAAATCGTGGACAAAACGGCACCGGAAATCTCTGCCGGTTCAGAACTGCAGATAAAGTTACTGAATGAGCAACTGGCTGGTAATTTTAAAGAGAAAAAAAGCCACATGACTGAACCCTCAAGAGTTGTTCTGGATACTGAACCGTTTGAAAAGCCTTCGTCTGATAAGCAGTTAATTCTCATTATTGACGACGACACCGACCTCTGCTCTTATCTGGCAGATTCTCTCAAAACATCGTTCAGGGTGATAAAGGCCGAAAATGGAAAAGAAGGTTGGGCACTGGCCAATAGTCACTTTCCCGATGTGATTATCTCGGATGTAATGATGCCCGAAATGGATGGCCTTGAACTCTGTACCAGGCTGAAAACCGAGATCCAAACCTCGCACATTCCCGTAATTCTGTTAACAGCCCGTTCTGAGGCTGAGCATTATATTGAAGGCCTGGAAACCGGTGCCGACGATTATATAGCAAAACCTTTTAACGTTCGTATTATTGAAGCCAAAATAAAGAACCTGATCGAAAACCGTAAAAGACTCAAAGCCCTCTTTGCAAACAGTCTTATCCCTGTACCCCGCGAGGTTACAACAACCCGGTCCGACGAAATTTTTCTGCAACGTGCTATTAAGCTGGTAGAAGATAATATAAACGATGCCGGTTTCAGTGTTCAGGAAATGGCTTCGGAACTGTGTATAAGCCGAAGTTTATTGCACAAGAAACTTACAGCCATTGTCGACCAGTCGGCCGGCGATTTTATAACGGCCATAAAACTTAAAAAATCGGCTCTGCTTATGCACGAAGGCAATTCCAATATTTCGGAAGTTGCGTATGCCGTTGGTTTTAACGATCCAAAATATTTCAGCCGCTGTTTCAAAAAGCATTTTGGCAAATCGCCCTCCGAGTATGTAAAGGACAATAGTCTAAATTAATTCCGAAAACAGCATCCTCGTTTCAGGCTAAGGTTTCCAAAACAAATCTTATTTCATTTCTCGCCTTAAATCAAATTACCATGCGGTTATGTTGTTGAATTTCAACACATAAAAAATAAGTGTGCTTTTTACACATTTTTACACCATAAATACACAATTCTCCACCTCAATTTTCTTCACTCCCGATACTTTTACACCTGCCGGACTTTCTCTTACATCCGGGCAATTATAGTAACTACTAATTATTAAACTAATGAAACAATTTTTATGGGAGGTATAAATAATCAGAGAGTCCTGATTTTAGCAGCTGGAAATTATGCGGTTCGTTACCGTGAATCTGGAGTAAAAAAGTAAATCAATAAAATCGATGATGATATGATAAATAAATTTTTTCTCAATGTAAGTATTGCATTGTTCCTGACCGCAGGAGCTATAGTGGCGCAGAAAAGCTCTCCCATTGTGGTGAACGCCGATAAACCGCTGGCAGCTATTCAACCGACTATGTATGGTATTTTCTTCGAAGATATCAATATGGCTGCCGATGGAGGAATATATGCCGAGCTTGTTAAAAACCGCTCATTTGAATTTTTTCATCCTCTGATGGGTTGGAAAGAAATGAAACAGGACAGTGCTGCCGGCTCACTTCTGGTGAGTAACCGAGGCGAAAATAGTCCTGTTAATCCAAGGTATGCTCATGTAGAGTTTGATAACAGCAAAGGCACCTATGGTTTGACAAACTTTGGATTCCGTGGCATGGGCATCAAAAAGGATATGAAATATCATTTCTCGGTAATGGTGAATCATAAAGGGGGAAATGTAAAGTTAAACCTCGAATTGACTGATCCGCAGGGGAACAAAATAGGTCAGGCCACGCTTGTGCCTGGTAATGAGGTCTGGGAAAAATATACAGTGGATATTACGGCCACCAAAACCGAGCCGAAAGCCAAACTTACCATCTGGTTCGAGGGTGCAGGTTCTCTGGATATAGATATGATTTCCCTTTTTCCCGACGATACATGGAAAAACCGTCCCAATGGCCTGAGAGCCGACCTCGTGCAACTGCTTGCCGATATGAAGCCCGGTTTTGTTAGGTTTCCCGGAGGATGTATTGTGGAAGGCCGCGAACTTGCAACCCGCTACCAATGGAAAAAAACTGTTGGCAAGGTGGAAGACCGTCAGTTAATAGTCAACCGCTGGAATACAGAATTCGCACACCGTCCCGCGCCCGATTATTTTCAGACTTTTGGTCTGGGATTCTACGAATACTTCCAGCTTGCTGAAGATATCGGCGCCCAGCCTTTGCCAATTCTGAGCTGCGGTATGGCCTGCCAGTTCAACACTGCCGAAGTGGTGCCGATGGATATGCTCGATCCCTATATTCAGGATGCCCTCGACCTTATTGAGTTTGCAAATGGCTCAACATCCACAGCCTGGGGAAAACTTCGTGCCTCGATGGGGCATCCTGAGCCGTTTAACCTTAAAATGATTGGTGTTGGCAACGAGCAATGGGGGCCTCAGTATATCGAGCGATATAAGGCTTTCCACGATACATTGAAAAAATATCACCCTGAAATTACTTTAATAACGGGTACCGGTCCGTCACCCGATGGATTGCTGTTCGACTATGCTGCCACGGAACTCAAAAAACTAAACGCCGAAATTGTGGATGAGCATTATTATAAAAATCCGCAATGGTTCCTTGAAAATGCTACCCGTTACGACAATTACGACCGCAACAGTTATAAAATTTTTGCCGGCGAATATGCAGCTCAAAGTGTGGCTACCGTAAGTCCGCTCAATAAAAACAACTGGAACTGCGCCCTTTCCGAGGCTGCCTTTATGACCGGCCTGGAACGCAATGCCGACGTGGTTTACATGAGTTCCTATGCTCCGCTTTTTGCCCATAACGAAGGCTGGCAGTGGACCCCCGACCTCATCTGGTTCAACAATCTTAGCTCGTTTGGAACACCTAATTATTATGTGCAGAAACTCTTTTCTGTAAACAAAGGAACCAATGTCCTTTCCATACTTAAGGACAACAAGACTTTAACGGGACAGAATGGTTTGTACGCATCCGCCACATTCGATAAAGCCACTGGTGAAATCATCCTCAAAATTGTAAATGCATCCGATAAGGCAATAACCGAACCTATCATTATCCAATCGGCCAGACGACTTGCGCCTGCCGGTAAAATGACTGTTCTTGCAAGTAAGAATCCGGAGGAGATGAATTCGATAGAAAAGCCACAGAATGTTGCACCTCAGGAAAAGCCGCTCAACATTAAGGGTAAAAAACTGGATCTGAATCTCGATCCGCTTTCATTCACTGTAATACGCCTTAAAACAATGTAAAACTCTCATCTTCATACACTAACTATTAATGAACAAATTAAAATTTATGAAAACAACTAAACTGATGATTTATGAAAACAAGTAAATTAATAAGGAGCGCTTTGTACGCAGCAGTTCTGGCAGTATTTGCCTTAATTGGGTGCGAGGAGTTGGATATTTATTCAATAGATTCGCCCTCGGACCTGCAAAGGAGAATAGACTCCATTGCGGCTGCGAAACCCAATACCGGAGACACTACTTACCTCACCATTACTACAGCCATTGTTGGAGCAG
This sequence comes from Bacteroidota bacterium, assembly GCA_021779665.1. Lineage (GTDB taxonomy): Bacteria > Bacteroidota > Bacteroidia > Bacteroidales > JAAUTT01 > JAAUTT01. Next base: position 52,301 of record JAJYAG010000003.1, read on the forward strand.
AAGATAACAGTGCCGGTTGGTGGTCAGCATTTTCCGATTATTTCAGGATCCCGGCAAACAAGCTTTTGCATCTCGAGTTTATTAATTACGGTACCGGGGTTAACAACTGGAACAACTGGAATCTTGCTGTAACTAATGAAATTGCCGACAGAGCTGCTGCCGACTATAAAGAATATTTTGTTCTCCGCTCCGATGCATATGGCTGGGGTGGTAAAATGGCAAATGATGATCCTAAATATACTTTCGATCTCAAGATGATCACCAAGGACTACGCCGACACTGACGGTAACGGCGATATCTGGAACGACTTTCGCACGACCATGAATGGCGCTAAAGTTACTCTTGAGGTTGACCACTCTGCTACTGGCAATGTATTTGTAAAAGCCACTGCTGTTGGAACAAATGGGACAACACTGGTACAAACATATCAACAACCAGTTTCGGCTACTTCTGATATCATAGCATTCTTAATTGGCGATGGAAGCCATTTCCTGATGAAAAAAGCCTACCTTATACCTTCGAAGGTTACTGTGGTAAAAGATGTTAATCCGGTTTCAGTTGCTATTCAGGGAGCTCCTGATTTTATTGAATTAGGGACCACAAATTTCTGGGGCGATGCAAAAGCAACTGTTACTTTCGCTGATGGATCTTCTGCACAAGTTGATTCTGCAGATCTGTCATTCAATGTTGTTCCTGATATGACTACGCTCGGGAAAAAGACCGTTGTTGTAGCTTACAGTAAAACCAAGCAGGGAGCATATGGCAAAGCTGTATCCACTTTCTACAATTTAGAAGTAACTAATCCTGTTTCGAGTATGGAGGTTACTAAAATGCCAACAATAACCAAATACTATTTTTATAACACCGACCACATTATATTCAACACCAAAGGTATTGTGGTTACAGCCACATATTCGGATGGTACAAAAGGTGTCCTACCAAATGAAACGCTGAAGTTTGGCAAAATTCCGGCTGCCGAAGGTGTTCAGGCAGTTACAATTACTTATGTTGGCGCAACAAGAACTGTAAATACAACTTGTCCGGTAACACTAGTAAAAGGTATCAGTCAGGTGGGTAAAACAGATTTCTCTACCGCATGGTGGACAGCATTCTCCGATGACTATGCAGTTCCTACTGGTACAAGTAAGACAATTACAATGTACTGCTACTCGAACAATGTTAATAACTGGCACAGTCCGTGTACAATTCTTCGCAAGGCCGATAAGACCGAATATGTCGTAGTTCGTATGGACAACTTTGGATGGAGTCCTGCAGGTACAACTAATTATAGCGTAGCTACCAAAACATCCGACTGGAATTGGGATACATTCACATCAAACATAAGTGGCTCTAAGGTGGTAATCACAGTAACTAATAATGGAAATAATACTGCCGATATACTTTACACAGTGACTTACGCTAACGGTGAAACGCATTTCCAGAAGTATGCCGGTATAACCATTGACAGTTCTGATTTGAGTTGTGCACTTGTAACAGAGGGGTCATATCTGGTAATTACTCAATAATAGTACGATAAAAATATTAAATATGAAACCCGCATGTTTTGCGCAACACAGCATGTGGGTTCCATCTGACCTTTAACATTAAAAATATAAACAGATGAAATATATATATTTAATCCTGTTGGGATTGCTGGCGCTCGCACCGGCATCATATGCAGAAGGCAACGGTAGTACCGACCCAATGTCAAGCACTCAGCAAGGCAATATTACAGTAAAAGGTAAAGTGGTTGACGAAAAAGGAGAACCGCTTCCGGGAGCAACAATACAGCAAAAAGGTACAACTACGGGTGCAGTTACCGACATTGACGGGAACTTCTCTATTTCTGTTTCTTCGGATGCTACGCTGGTAGTATCTTTTTTAGGATATCAAGGCCTTGAAGTAGCTGTTGCAGGAAAAACTGATCTTGGTAACATCACCCTGGTTTGGGATGTAAAGGAACTCGAACAGGTGGTGGTAATTGGTTACGGTACACAACGTAAGGTCGACCTCACTGGTTCGGTTGCTATTGTGAACACCGAAGAGATGAAAAAAGTATCGCACTCCAACATTTCCACAATGCTCGAAGGAAGGGTAGCTGGTGTTCAGATTACTTCCGACGGTCAACCGGGCGCCGATCCTACAGTGCGCATCCGCGGTATTGGTTCGTTCGGTAGCACCGCCCCTCTCTATGTAATCGATGGAGTGCCCATGGGAACTACCATACGTGATTTCTCGCCTAACGATATTGAAACTCTTCAGGTACTTAAGGACGCTTCTGCTGCTGCAATCTATGGTTCGCGTGCAGCCAACGGTGTGGTTATCATTACCACAAAGCAGGGTAAGAAAAACCAGGCTATGAAGATAAACTACAGCGGCTATTATGGTTTCGACCAGGTGGAGAAAGATGTTTACGATGTTATGGACTCTTACCAATATGGTAAATACGTCACCATGGCATATCAAAACAGCGGTATGGATGTTCCTGGCGGATACAATCCTGCAAATGCAAAATATTTGTATAACGCCGACGGTACACCCAAAGTGGACACAAACTGGTTCGATGAAGCCTTCAAAACAGGTATCCGTCAGAATCATAACATCAACATGTCGGGTGGTGGTACTAACAACACCTACAACATAGGCCTCGACTACTATAGCCAGAATGGTACCATGGTGGGAGCCGGTCCTAACTTCGACCGTTACACTGCCCGTATTAACAATACCATGGATGTTAAGTTTATCAAATTCAAAACCAGCCTGGTGTATAGCTATAGCGATCAGGACAATATGGCACTCAGTAATGCCAACGAGTATGTACAGGGATTATATGGTGCTCAATATCCTGTAATGGCTTCAGCTCTGCTTATACCTCCTACTATCAGGGCATACGATGAATCGACCTGGGTGCTCGACGACAAAATTCCTGCTGCAACAGAATACAACTACGACTCTTATGGTTACGGTACTTACTACGACGATGTTCATGGCGACTTACGCGTAACAAACCTTTTGCTTACCAATAGTTTACTTAAGAGAAATACAACTGTGAACCGCATTGTTGCTTCAGGTTCAGCAAATGTTGACCTCATAGGCATGGTTGGCCAAAAGAGCAGCAATCACAAGTTTGATTACAACCTTAACCTGTCGTACAGCAGAACCAATGCAAAGGACTTTACATTTGTGCCTGCATTTATACAGAGTACTACCAACTACTTGTCGAAGAGCAATGAGAATCTGGCTGAAGGCTATCGTAACTTTAGTGATGTACTTATTGAAAACACCATTAATTATGAAGGTAAGATAGGACGTCATAACATCAATATGGTTGCCGGACAAACATTTCAGCGGGAGCTTTATCATACACTCACCGGCAAAGGAGTTACAATGCCTGAGCCATACTTCCTGCAAATAAACAATGCAGAGGAAACATCGGGAACCAGCTACGAAAGTGAACATGTTCTGGCATCGTACATTGGTCGTATCAATTACAATTTCGATGAGAAATACCTTATTTCGGCAACAGCACGTCGTGATGGTTCAAGCCGTCTTTCTTCGGATGATCGTTGGGATTGGTTCCCGTCTGTGTCAGCAGGTTGGCGTTTGGAACGTGAAAACTTCTTCCCTGTCTCCAAATCGATTATTGGTCTGCTCAAAATTCGCGGTAGCTATGGTGAACTTGGTAATGAGAACATTGGCGAATACCAGTACATGGATGTTATGTCGAGAGGAAACTACACCTATAGCTATGGGAATAACAAGGTTACAGGTTCGGCAATATCGAACTATGTAAATACAGCTATCAGATGGGAAAAGAAGAAAACTATTGACTTTGGTCTCGACCTGGGTATGTTTAGCAATCAGTTTGAATTTACTTTCGACTGGTATAAATCCACATCCGAAGACCTTCTCTATAGTGTAGCCGTTCCGACCAGTGCCGGTGCTACCAACGGAACAGTAACCATGAACGCAGCCACCATGGAAAACTCAGGTCTTGAATTCCTGCTCGCTTATCACAATCATAAAAACGCTGTTAAATTTGATATTTCCACAAACTTATCTACCCTGCAAAATAAGGTAACCAAGTTGGGTGTTTCGGGCGAACCTCGTACCGATGGATACACCCGCACAGAGGTAGGTCGCGAAATTGGTGAATTCTATGGTTACGTTTCCGAAGGCATTTTCCAGAAGCAGTCGGATATTGATAACCGTGTAAACGCAAATGGCATGCATATAAATCAGAACGGAGCGCAACCGGGCGATGTTATCTATGCCGACCTTAACAACGACGGCGAAATTACCAACGCCGACCAGAAATTTCTGGGTAGCGGTTTAGCAAAGGTTCATTATGGTTTTAATATCAGTGCCGAATGGAAGGGGCTTGATCTGAGTATATCCACTTATGGAGCTGCCGGTTTTAAAGCTGTTGATTTTGTTGACCTCACATTGCATAGCTCATATGGAGCACTCAACAAAAGTGTTGACCTGTTGAATGCATGGACTCCTGAGAACACAAATACTAACGTGCCTCGCGTGGCTTACAAATCGAACGGTTCAATTACAAACGATATGTTCAGCCAGCGTTTCCTGCAGGATGCATCATATCTGAAGATTGCAAATGTAGAATTGGGCTATAATGTTCCCGATAAATGGTTTGGTGGTTATGTTACCGGTGTGCGGATCTATGCATCGGGTCAAAACCTGGCAACATTATCAAAATACAAAGGCTACAACGTAGACTTCGCCGGGGGCACATTTACTCCGGGTTACAACTATGCTTCGTATCCGACACCACGAACCATCATGTTCGGAGTACACTTCTCATTCTAAAATAATTTAAAAACAGAGTCAATATGAAAAGTTTAAATATAATTCTAATAATGTTGGCGCTTATTGGAGGCATGACAGCCTGCAATGACGAACTCGATGTTCAGAACCCGAACAGTCAGACAACTTACGATTTTGGTAATACTGAGTCTGATCTGAAGGAGGCTGTTATCGCATGCTACAACCGTATACGTCTCGAAGGTACATTTGCCCGCGTTGGCTACACTTTGGATGCTGTGCGTGGCGACGAAGTATGGAACTCGTCTCAGCAATGGTATCTGGAGTACGACAATCTCAATTCTCCGGGTACTATAGGAATAGGCGACGAATGGCCATGGCGCGACAACTACCATGTTGTAAACCGCACCAACTTTGTATTGTCTAAAGTCGATAAAGTTAAAATGTCCGAAGAGTCATATAATCAAATTGCCGGACAGGCTCTTTTCCTCAGATCTTTGGCATACTATAATCTGGCAACCTATTACCAGACTGTTCCTTTGATTACAGATTATGCATCTTATTCGGACATCAACACCATGTATGCGCCTAACAATACCCAGGACGAGGTGTTTGATCAAATAGAAGCCGATCTCAAGAAAGCTATGGAAATTTTGCCTTCGCGCGATAAAGGTGGCGAATGGGCTAAAGGTCGTGCTACCAGCGGTGCTGCTGCCGGATATCTGGCCCGGGCTTATATGTTCCGTCATAAATATACCGAGGCTTATGCTGTACTGAAAGACATCATTGCCGGCAAGTATGGAACATACAAACTTACAAACGACTATGGCGACAATTTCAGAGAAGGTGCCGCTTATGAAAATAACTCAGAGAGCCTCTTCGAAGTTCAGTTTCTGGACTTCGGCACAGGGGGCACCGACGAAGAATGGACTCCGGTTAACATAAGCTCACAGGCAACTCAGGGTCATGCGGTCGAAAGTAACTATGCTTCACAGCAAATGGGTAGCTGGGGCGACCTTGCCGGTTCACCATGGTTATATAACCTGTTCAAGAAGGAAAACAGTACCGATGGCCGTCTCGATCCTCGTTTATACTGGACATTGGTTACTTATGAAAACGAATATAGCTCCTACACCGGGTTGAAAACAGCAGCATATCCTGATGGAGATCCGCGTCGCAACACTATTTATCAGAAGGATATAACTGCAACTCCGCTGTCGAACAGTGCTCAGGGAGGTATCTCCATAGCCAAGTTTACCAATGCCCGAAATAATATTTACAGTTCTATCACTAACGGATTACATTGTGGAGTTAACCTGCGCCTGATGCGTTACAGCGATGTTTTATTGCGGGCAGCAGAATGCGAAAACGAAATTAATGGTCCAACCCAAACAGCTATCGATTATATTAACATCGTACGCAGGCGTGTTGCTCTTAAAGATCTGAAACTTTCCGACTTTCCGACGGCGAATGCTCTTTTCGAGCAGATAGCAAATGTTGAGCGTCCTAAAGAGTTCGGTTGCGAAAATGGTCGTGGTATCGACTTACTCCGTTGGGGATTTTTCTACGATGAAGGTCGTCTGAATCAGTTGGTTGAGCACGGCTATTACAAGCTCGACGGCAAAGCTTCTACAGATGAGCTTACTGCCGAAACGGCTTCCAGCTCATCATTCAAGCATTATTATAAGGGACATGAGTATTTTCCCATATTCCAGTCAACGCTTAATGCCAACCCTAAACTTACAGGTAACTCGGCAAACAAGAATGAGGATAATGGGCCAGCGTTCAAAGCTAAATGGGCTGTTCGTCCGGTTGTAAAGTAGGAATCGTTCTTTTAAAAGCGGTTGTGCGAAAAGTTTTTTTTCATGAATCGCACGTTCTAAAATGAGTAATTTAAACCTTTCAGGTTTTTAAAACCTGAAAGGTTTCGATTATTAAGACAGCTTCTGTTTTCTAATTAATTTGTTAGTTTATCGGCACCAGGCTTTAGGATGTCAGCCAAAACCTGAGTAGGTAAGTTTTTTAATAAACCATTTTCGACATGAGACTAAAGTATTTACTGATTTATTCTTTCGGCATAACAGCTATATTATTTGGTGGTTGCAAAGATGATGATGTTGAACCTAAAGAAGAGCCAGATCCTGATACAACTTTTACCATTCCAGCATACGCCGATGATTATTCATCGATATCGTCATGGGCAAACCGGAACAAATGGAACCTGGCAAATGTACACGATCCGTCGGTTGCATATTACAACGGCTATTACTATATGTATGGCACCGATGCTTCGTATGGTAATGAGGCCGCAGGACACGGGCATTTTCAGGGAAAACGTTCAACCGATCTGGTTAACTGGGATTGGGTTGGCGGACCATTTTATGATCCGCCCGCATGGGTAGCCGACTCGCTCAATGCAGTCCGTTCGCGCATGGGGCTTGCTGCCATTGCCAAAGATAATATTATGTATGGCTACTGGGCGCCGGTAGTTCGAAGGGTCACCGTTGGAGGAAAAGATATCTTGCGTATGTATTACTGCATAGTTATCGATAACTATATCAAAACAGGTAAAGCCAACACTGCAGCTAACTTTGACGGAAGCTGGACCGAACGGGCATTTATCGGAATGTGCGAATCGACTGATCCAGCCGGAGCTGTATGGACCGACAAAGGTTTTGTTACATCTTCTTCATCCGACCGTGGTATTAACTACAGTCGTGCCAGCTTATCCGACTGGAATGGCTATTTTTACTACAATGCCATCGACCCAACCTACATCGTTACCCCCGAAGGAAAACATTACCTGATACACGGATCCTGGCACAGCGGTTTCGCATTGTTGCAGGTTGATGCAACAACAGGTAAGCCTCTTACAAAACTCGGTGAGCCTTATGCAAGCAGTGCAAGTGAGCTGTCAGCCCGATATGGTGTGAGAATTGGCACACGTACAGCCTCGTCGCGCTGGCAGGGAAGCGAAGCCCCCGAAATAATCTACAAGGATGGCTTCTACTATTTGTTCATGGCCTACGATGGACTCGATGTACCATACAACACAAGAGTAGTAAGAAGCACAAACATCGAAGGGCCATACCTCGACATCACCGGACGCAACTTTACCAATGGGAGCGGGGATTGCTATCCGATAGTAACTCACCCTTATAAATTCAATCTTAGCTATGGTTGGGTAGGTATTTCGCACTGTGGTGTCTTCCAAAAGGAAAATACCAACGAATGGTTCTACATGTCGCAGGGACGGTTGCCTGCAAATGTTGGTGGCAACGCCTTCTCCAATGCCATTATGATGGGGCATGTGCGCCGTATTGTATGGTGTCCGGCTTCTGTAAATGAACCAAACAACCTGTGGCCAATAGCCTTGCCCGAAAGATACGCTGCCGTACCTGATTATGGCACTATTACCAAAGACTCACTAGTAGGTACCTGGGAGCACATCAACCTAAAATACACTTACGGAGTCCAGGCCAGCGCGGTCACTCTAACCCTCAATGCAAATGGCACCATGTCGGGAGCGCTCACCGGTAATTGGAGTTACGATGCCACAAAAAAGCAACTGACATTGGGCAACGTAATTGTTTGCGTTGAACGCGAAGTTGACTGGGAAGCTACTCCACGCCGGGTAACAATAGTATATGCAGGGACAGAAAAAAATCTGAACGCAACCTATTGGGGCAAAAAGAAAAAATAAAAATCATACAGATTAAAATCAACATGGCTTACTATATAACTAAAAGGCACATTTCTTTTGATTTAGCAAAAAAAGCTTCTGATCGATGCATGGCGAAGCCTAAAATACTAATACCTTGCTGACGGCGGTCCGTTCAAGGGAAGTCGACGAAGGAGACGGACCGCGTTTATTCCCTTCGGTCATGAGAACGCTATCGCTAAGTTCCGCCGTCAAAGATTTTTTTGGTGACTTTTTTGGTCACAAAAAAGTTACAAATGGCTGTATGAAAACCTAATGTTATCTACCGTAATGTTTGTTTTGATAAATACGATTAACTTATTATGAAAACGAAAATAATCATCCTTTTTCTGCTTGGTATCTTTTCCTTTCTACCGTCAGAAGCTCAGCAAATAGTTGTTCACGATCCTGTAATGGTGCAGGCTGATGGTACTTATTACCTGTTCTGCACGGGAATGGGCATATCTTCGTTTAGTTCTGCGGATATGAAGAACTGGAAAAAAGAAAAGCCGGTATTTGCAAAAGCACCGGAGTGGGCTGTAAATACAGTGCCCGGATTTAAAGGGCATATATGGGCTCCGGATATAATTTATTTTAATGGCAAATACAACCTGTTTTACAGTGTTTCGGCCTTTGGTAAAAACACCTCATGCATAGGGTTGGTTACTACTCCTACACTTAAGCAGGACGATCCAGCCTTTAAATGGACTGATCACGGAAAAATTATTCAGTCAGTTCCGGGACGTGACGATTGGAATGCCATTGACCCTAATCTTATCGTCGATGAAAACAATCAGCCCTGGCTGGCATTCGGGTCGTTTTGGTCGGGCATTAAACTGGTGAAGCTCAGGTCTGATTTGACCGCCATTGCTGAACCTCAGGAGTGGTATGGACTGGCAAAGAGGCCAAAAAGCTTTTCTATTTCCGATACATTAGCCGGCGATGGGGCTATTGAGGCACCTTTCATTTTCCGTCATAAAAAATACTATTACCTGTTTGTATCATTCGATTACTGCTGCCGGGGTGTTAATTCCAATTACAAGATTATGGTTGGCAGGAGCGAAAAAGTAACCGGTCCGTATCTGGATAAAGATGGAAAAGCTATGGCAGAAGGAGGGGGAAGCCTTGTTCTGCAGGGCGATGAAAATTACCATGGTTTGGGTCATAGCGCCACTTACACGTTCAATGGAAAGGATTATATCATTTATCACGCATACGATTCCAAAGATGCCGGTAAACCTAAACTTATCATCAGCGAACTTGCATGGTCAACCGATGATTGGCCTCAGGTTGTGAGGCAGGAAGAGAGCGGAAAATGATATTCGCGTTGATTTTCATAGGATTATACCTGAATATTTGTTCATAATCTTACAATTTTATAACGGAGTATTGTAATGGTTTGAAGGAATAATTGCCTGACCTTTGTCCAAAATTTCCGGATATGAAAAACGCAATATATTCCTTCAGCATAATTTTAATTTCAGCAGTTATATTTGCTGGTTGTTACTCTTCCTCACCTGCCACATCTTCCAACCGGTATTCTGCTCCCGACTGGGTTCCGATGTATGAGCCGGGAGTCAGGTATTATTACCTGCCTGATATCGAAACCTATTACGATGTAACGAGTGGTAACTTTATTTATTATGACCATGGGCAATGGTTATATTCTCCCCAGTTACCGCCTGCTTACAGGGGATATGATTTATACAACAGTTATTCGGTTATTCTCGACCGGAGGGTTTATCAGCCATGGAGGTACCATCAGAATTATGTTTCAAGCTATCCAAGGTATTATTACCGGGATACTTATGGAAATCAGAACAGCGGTACTGTTCGCGGATATAACGAAAACGAACGCAAACCTGTTCATATGACTCCATCCGACAGGGCGCGCAGAAACTCAACAACATCTCCCGCAACACCCGAAATTAATTCGGGCTCTAAAAATGAGTCGAGATCATCGGATTACAGTAATCGGAGAGTTGGTCAACCGGTTAAAGTAACGCCGGAGATGCGGGAACCCCGTCAGTCTTCATCATCTTCATCTTCAACAGGCAGTTCAAGGAGGCAAAGTTCTTCCGTGGGAACGGGAACCGGATCGGGAGATAATAATGATGCTAATGTAAGGCAGCGGAAAAGCAGTAGTTCAGCGCCTCCTCCTTCAGCCAGGAGAAGTAATGATGGGTCGGCGAGGTCGTCAGATGCAAAAGCAGAATCGGGAAGCAGTACCGACGACAAACGGCCATCGCGCAGACGTTAGGTGACATGGAATATCAGGCAATAAGCAATCATCGCACTTATCTGGAATTAACACGCTGGCAAAGGGAAATGCTTCGCGACCCGTCAATTTTAAGCAGGTTGTCGAAAAAAGTCCAAACCCGTGTTAATAGCTGGATTCCCGAAAAGGTTCATAATGCAATTACAACTGCAATAAAGCAGATGATCCGTGCCGTATTATTTGGTGCCACCTATACTGCAGTGAAACCGCCTGAAGATAGCACTCTTGAAACCCGTGAGGCAGCAGTAATGCAAAGAATAGAATTTTACAGAAAAACGGCTGCCGTGGAAGGTGGAATAACAGGTGCGGGCGGCTTTTTGCTCGGTCTTGCCGATTTCCCGATATTAATAGGAATTAAATTGAAGCTTCTGTTTGATATTGCTTCCATATATGGCTTCAACGTTAAGGACTATAAAGAAAGGGTTTATCTTCTCCATATTTTTGAACTGGCATTTTCGAGCGACTCCCACCGGAAAAAAGTCTACCTGAAAATGGAGGATTGGGACCAGAAAAGTAAAGAACTTCCTGATGACATAAACCAGTTTGATTGGCGAAATTTCCAGCAGGAATACCGCGATTATATTGACCTTGCCAAGATGGCACAACTCTTGCCCATTATTGGAGCGCCCGTTGGGGCAATCGTAAATTACAGGATGATTAAGAAGCTGGGAACAACTGCAATGAATGCTTATAGGATGCGGCTTCTAACCAACTGAATCTTAAAATTCAAACTTTCAGACAACCACGAAATCCCCGGGCACTGTAATATGACTCGGCACCATTGTGGTAAATAAAAACTTTATCGTACCGCCGGTCACAAAACAGGGCGCCTCCAAGTTTTCTGACATCTGGTGGCGTTTTCACCCAGCTTGATGTCTTCAGATCGAACTTTCCAAGTTCCTGTAAAAACCGGTATTGATCTTCGGTTAATATTTCAATACCCATTTCTGCTGCCAGGTTAGCAGCACTGTTGCCTGGCTTATGTTCTTTTCGCGATTCCAGGGCTTCATGGTCGTAACAAACATTTCTGCGTCCTTTGGGGCTTTCTGCCGAGCAATCGAAAAACAGGTATTCGCCGGTTTTATCGTCGTAACCAACAACGTCAGGCTCACCTTCGGTTGTTTCCATTTCGTTGAGCGACCATAATTTTTCCGGGTTGGCTTCCAGTTTTGCCTGTACTTTAGACCATTCAACATTCTTGTGCCGGTTCATATTTTTCCCAAAACGGGTTTTCAGCACGTTAAGTAATTCTTCCCGTTCCGGAACTGTTATATTACCTTTTGTAAGAGTACTCATAATCAATTTTTAATGTTGTTTAACAAATTGAACCAATGCAATTTCAAAGCAGCAAGGGCGATGTTGATAATTGGAATTTATTTGGGTCGGATATATTCATGTTTTAGCAAACAATAAAATTCAGTTTTGGTTGAAATCTCAATAAATCTATTTGATCGTAATAAGCTTCCTTTCTGCAGGCCTGAAATACCACGAAACCAATGTGAGGACAATTAATAATACCGGGCCGAAAAATTCTTTACCGCTATCACCAACTGCCAGGTGAGAAAAGACAGCGCCTGACATTGCAAAGAAAAAACCTGCATAAGCCCATTCCTTCAGCAATGGGAATTTAGGAAGGAGTACAACTACAGAACCCAGTATTTTCCATACTCCCAGAATGGTTAAAAGATAAGCAGGATAACCCAGATGGGAGAACATTTCTGTTTCCTCTTTCATGTGAATTAACTGCACAATTCCTGTCGAAACCATCCCCAAAGCAAGCCATACAGTGGCAATCCAGTAAATTATTTTATTTCTCTTTTTCATAACGCACTGCTTAAGCGGGTTAATACTTTCTCAAGTCTGTTGTGTGCCATATTTATTCCCTGGGCAAATGGCATCTGCAATAATTGATTTCTGAATTCTTCCGATTTGAAAACTATAAGCATGTTGAGCTTGCTGGTCTCGGCAGTGAGTTTTTCGAATTCAAGAAACTCAAGCTGGACAGGAAAAGGCGTATTTTCCATTTCAAAAGTCCTTGTAATTTTCTCATTTGGATTAAACTCGTGGATGGTTCCGTTTGCCCTGAATACAACATTGCCCTGAGGATCGGACGTTTCGAACTGATAGCTGCCGTGCTTTTTATTTTCGAGTTTCAGCACTTTGGTACCCATCCATTGTTCAACAATTTCGGGTTCTACATAAGCCTTGAAAAGTAATTCAACCGACAACTCAAATATGCGGGTTATCAATATTACATGTTTGCCGTCTTCGGCGCTGACTTTGGTTTTCTGTTCCATAATAATCTATTTATTGGGTTTGTAATTTTTCATGATTCTTTCCAGTTTGTTAAAACGGTCATCCCACATTTTGCGGAATGGTTCGATAAAATCGGCTATTTCTTTCATTTTTTGCGGATTGAGGTGGTAGTAAATTTCGCGGCCGTTCTGTTCCTGTTTAAGCAATTCACATTCAGTTAGTATTTGCAGGTGTTTCGAAACTGTTGGTCGTGCTGTGTCGAAGTTGGAGGCTATGGCTCCTGCGGTCATGGCCTGCGATGCCACCAGCATGAGTATTGTTCTTCTGGTAGGATCGGCTATGGCTTGAAAAACGTCTCTTCTTAAATTCATTGTGTAGTTATTTGACTACAAATATACATGTAGTTATTTGGCTACGCAAATTTTTAGTGTTTTTTTGAGAAGTGTGTGAAGATTGGATTCACTAATGGTCGGTTATAAAAAGTAGATTTCTAGCTGTAAAAGAGGGAAGTATTCTTGCGACGATGTCAGACAAATCACTTTACTCAAAGGTTTTCCGCGTCGCTGAAATATGCTCAGATTCAATCCGGGAGGTCACACTTCGTTTCACCCCCCGGCTACAAACATGCAACACCTACGGCGTTGAATACAATGTCATTACTGCATTATATTCCTTTTTTAGCGTGGACTCTCGAAATGACAGTAAAAAAGCAGTTGAGTGGGGTTGATCATTAGCAATTGACAAGGAATAATTGGCTTCTGAATCAGAATCCGGTCATCTTTCCCTGATCAATTTCATTGAGATTCCAATTACTATTATTTTTTATCTCGTTATTTTGTGCTAATCGTATGCTCAATCTGTTAAATTTGCAGATTCTTTAAAGTTGCAATGGAAACAGCGGCATTGAAAAATTTGTATACCAATCATTCCAATGCTTTGGAGTTCGTGGAATATTACAATTCCAACGGCCATGTTGTGCACATTAAGGGAACAAATGGTTCGTCGCTGCCACTTTTTTGCGCTGCTGTTGTTCAAAAGCTAAAAGCCTTAAGTTTATTTGTTATTCCCGATAAGGAAGAAGCTGCCTACCTCTATAACGACCTTGCCAATGTGCTGGACGAAGGGCAGATTCTGTTTTTCCCTTCTTCCTATAAAAAGAGCATTGCCCATCAGGAAACCGACGAGGCCGGTATTATACTGCGTACAAGAGCGCTCAACAGACTCAAAGGGCTTGGAAATATGAAGGAATCCCTGCTCGTGGTTACCTACCCTGAAGCAGTAATGGAGAAAGTAACTTCGGCAGAAAACCTTGACAAAAATACGCTTGAGCTAAAAGTTGGTGAAAAAATATCGATTGCCTTTATCCGCGAGGTGCTTTACGAATATAAATTTGAAGAAACCGAGTTCGTCTATGAGCCTGGTCAGTTCTCCGTTCGCGGAAGCATTGTCGATATTTTCTCCTTTTCGAACAACCTGCCGTACCGTATCGACTTTTTTGGTGAGGAAGTGGAATCCATCCGCACTTTTGAAGTCGACAGTCAGTTATCGAAAGAAAAGCTGGACCATATCAACATCATACCAAATATTGGGTTTATGGTTTCAGGAGGCAACAGCATCAATCTGCTGGAGCTGCTGCCCGACAATAGTCTTGTTTGGTCGAAAGATCTGCCAATTATAAGAGCCGATCTCGAAAAAGCATATTATACAATTCCCGGAAAGGTGGCAACCTCGCACGAAGGTGATAAGCTTGAAAAGGAGAGTATTATCAGTCACCCGGAGGAACTTCAGGAGCTCGCCAAGCGTTTTTTCAGGGTTGAATTCGGACAGAGCTTTGCCTTTGAACCCGGCAAAACCCTGACATTTAAAACTATTCCGCAACCGCAGTTCAAGAAGAATTTCGAGATGCTTGCCGAAAATCTGAAAGAAAACTCGGGTAAGGATTTCAAAAACTATATTCTTAGTGATAATCCGCGGCAGATTCAACGTTTGAAGGACATTTTCGCCAGCATCTCGGGCGAAGTTATCTTTGAACCCATCCCTGTTTCAATTCACGAAGGTTTTATCGACAACGATCTGAAAGTTTGTTTGTATACTGACCACCAGATTTTTGAGCGATATCATAAATATAATATCCGCCATAATTTTTCAAAAAGCGACAGTATCACCATCAATGAGTTACGCGGGTTAAATCCTGGCGATTATGTGGTGCATATTGATCATGGCATTGGTGTTTTTGGAGGATTGCAAAAAGTAGAAGAGCAAGGCAAGCTTCAGGAGAAGATAACCCTGATTTACAAGGATAACGACGTGCTTTTTGTGAATATCCACAACCTGCATAAAATATCCAAATATAAAGGCAAGGAGGGCGAAGCTCCCAAGATTTATAAGCTTGGCACTCCCGCGTGGCAGAACCTGAAGCAGACCACTAAAAAAAAAGTGAAGGACATAGCCCGTGAGCTAATCAACCTTTACGCCAAACGCAAAGCCGAAGAGGGATTTAGATTTTCTCCCGACACCTATATGCAGGAGGAACTCGAAGCCTCTTTTATCTACGAAGACACGCCCGACCAGGAAAAGGCAACGCGATCAGTCAAAATGGGGATGGAAGCACCATACCCAATGGATCATCTGGTGTGCGGCGATGTTGGCTTTGGTAAGACCGAAATTGCCATTCGTGCTGCCTTTAAAGCCGTTGCCGATAACAAACAGGTGGCTGTGCTTGTACCAACCACCATTCTAGCCCTGCAGCATCACAACACTTTTAAGGACCGTCTGGAAAAATTTCCCTGTAAGGTCGAATACATAAGTCGCCTGAAACCCGCCAAGGAACAGAAGGAAGTGCTTCAAAAACTTGAGAAAGGTGAAGTTGATATCATTATCGGTACGCACAAGCTGGTTGGGAAGGAAGTCAAATTCAAAGATCTTGGTCTATTAATTGTCGACGAGGAACAGAAGTTTGGTGTTACGGTGAAAGAAAAACTCAAGCAATTGAAAGTAAACGTCGACACGCTTACTTTGACGGCTACGCCTATTCCCCGAACCCTTCAGTTTTCATTGATGGGAGCCCGCGACTTGTCCATTATTAATACTCCACCGCCCAACCGGCACCCAATTCATACTGAGTTGCATGTTTTCAATTCCGATACCATCAAGGAAGCTGTCGATTACGAGATTTCCCGAGGCGGACAGGTGTTTTTCATCCACAACCGGGTAGATACGCTTATTGAAATTGAAACCCTGATAAACAAAGTTTGCAAGGGTGTTAAAACCATTTGTGCACACGGACAGATGGAAGGCGAGAAGCTCGAGAAAATCATGCTCGACTTTATCAATGGCGATTACGACGTGCTTATCTCTACCACCATTGTGGAGTCGGGACTCGATATTCCCAATGCCAATACCATTATCATCAATAACGCCAACATGTTTGGACTGAGCGATCTCCACCAGCTCCGGGGTCGTGTTGGCCGTTCCAATAAAAAAGCATTTTGTTACCTGCTGGCACCTCCGGTGCAAGTGCTAACACCTGAGGCTCGTCGCAGGCTCAAAGCTATTGAGGACTTTTCAGATCTGGGCAGCGGCTTCAATATTGCCATGCAGGATCTCGATATCCGCGGAGCCGGCGATTTGCTGGGAGCAGAGCAGAGCGGTTTTATCTCCGACATCGGCTACGAAACCTACCAGCGCATTTTGGCTGAAGCTATGTTGGAACTCCGGGAGAACGAGTTCAAGGATCTTTACTCGCAGGAAGACGAATTGGCCAAACAGCAGGACAGTGTTGTATATGTAAACGACTGCCAGATTGATACCGACCTGGAACTACTTTTTCCCGATTCGTATATCAGAAATATTACCGAGCGCATGCGTCTCTATCGCGAGCTCGACAATATAGATCAGGAGCTGAAACTTCGCGACTTCGAAACGCAGGTAATCGACCGCTTCGGACCATTACCCAAGGCCTCGAAAGAACTGCTGGATGTTGTAAGATTACGATGGAAAGCGCAAAACCTTGGAATTGAAAAAATTATTCTCAAGAGTGAGAAAATGCTCACCTATTTTATATCCAACCAGGAATCACCTTTCTATCAGTCGGCCATTTTTGACAAGCTCATCCATCACGTTCAAAAAAATCCGAAGATTTTCCAGATGAAGGAAGCCAAAGACAAACTCTCGATGGTTGTCGAAAATGTGAAATCGGTTAAACAGGCTATTGATACATTAAAGGTACTTGAGTAGAAAGAATGCCCCCAAAATAATTATTAGGTAGCTTTCAATTAGAAATTTATCTTTGTCGTGTTATAACGCCAATTATGGATAGTCTGGAGCGAACCTTAATTAACAACCTAAAAGCCGGCGATCATAAGGCTTTTGAATTCATTTTCAAAAGCTATTTTCAAAGGTTGTTTAATTATGCCAACGATCTGCTCCACTCCAATTATTTTGCCGAAGAAATAATTTCGGATATTTTTACAAAGCTCTGGGAAAACAGGGTCCAAATCAATATTGAAACATCAATCAAATCCTATCTTTTCCGTTCGGTGCATAATCAATGTATTTCGTATGTGAGACAGCATAAGGTCGAAGATAAGTACAAGGCTTATTTTACCAATTATTTTAGTGAAGGTTTTGATAGTGGCTCCGATTATCCACTCGAAAAGCTTATATCAAGTGAGCTGGAATCGAAAATAGGAGAAATTCTTGAAAACCTTCCCGAACAAAGTCGAGCTATGTTTTTGTTAAGCAGGCAAAAAGGCCTTTCGCACGAGGAAATTGCTTTAAAATATAATGTTTCGGTAAACACAGTGCATACTCAGATAAGCCGTGCATTAAAAAGGTTTAGGGAGGAACTTAAGAATTATTTTCCTCTGTTTTTGCTGTTAATCAATATGACCAACAAGTTCAGCGCATAATTTTCACTCTTCTGAATTTTTTTTCATTTTCTTGTCATCATTAAGTTATTCTTCATCGTCATACTTCAAAACAACATCACATGGATTTCAAAACAGAAGAAGAAAAAATAGCCTTATTTACCAGATGTATTGCCGGTAAATCAAGCTCTTCCGAGTATAAGGAAGTATATGATCTTCTTCAGCAAAACAAAGAAGATAAGGAGCTTTACAATACACTGTACTCAACCTGGCTGGCATCAGGGCTCAATCGAGATATCGAAAACGGAACCGAAGAAAGAGTATGGGCAAAGATTGTTGATAATAAGGATTATGCTAAAAGTAAATACCGTTTTCTGAAAACAGCAGGAAAGATTGCTGCCATTGCATTGATACTGGTTTCTTTTGGTCTAAATATCGCTAAGCTTTTCAAAGCCAATGATGCATCTCAGAGATTAATGGTTGTTGAAGCTCCTAAAGGAGCCAAATCAATGGTCACCTTGTTGGACGGCACAAGGGTTATCCTGAATTCGGGCAGTAAAATAGAATATTCCGATAATTATAATAAAAATACCCGCGATGTATTTCTTTCGGGAGAAGCCTATTTTGAAGTTGCTAAAAATAAGTCACTTCCTTTTAAGGTGCATGCTGGAAACCTGATCATCAAGGCGCTGGGCACTGTTTTTAATGTAAAGGCTTACCCGGAAGAAAAGCGAATTGAAACTACCCTGGTTGAAGGTTTGGTAAGTATTGAAAACCTGAAGGAATCGGACCACGGTACCCCTGTTTATCTAAAACCCAATCAGCAAGCCGTTTATTTCAAAACTAAAGCCGAGATTGAAGTTGGATCAGCTGAGAAAACTCAACTTGCTATGGATTCTGTTACTAAAATAGAGCCTAAAGCTCCGGGTACAATTCTTAACCAAACTGTTGTTGCCGACTTTTACACTTCGTGGAAGGATAAGCAGCTTGTATTCAGCGGTGAAAGCTTTGGGGACTTTACACTCAGGCTCGAACGCTTATACGATACCAAAATTGTTATTGCCGATCCTGAAATAAGTCAGTACAAAATTTCAGGATCAATTGAGCAGGAAAACCTCGAAATGGTGTTGAAAGCTTTGCAGTTAATTGTACCTATTGAATATAAATTCGGTAATAAGCAGGTGACCATTTATGCTAACCGGAAACTCAAAAATTCTTTCGATAAATCACTAACGAAATAACTACTAAAACTTTTGCCTATGACATAGAACTGACTACAAAAAAAGAAAGAGAGAATTGCGACTCCTCCCTTTCCATTTATCTTAAACTTTTGTGCCTTTAACTTGCGACGTTGCAGGCACTTTGTCTAATTAAAAACATTCAAATTTATGAAAAAACAATCTGAAAATTTACTTCGGAAACGAAGTTTATTAAAAAAAACTCTACTCACTATGAAACTAATGATCGTATTATTTGCCGTTAGTTTGATCAACCTCTCCGCAAGCGTTTATTCCCAAACAGCCAAATTTACTTTCGATGTTAAAAGTATTTCGGTAAAAGAGGTTTTAAAGATGGTCGAAAGCCAGAGTAAATTCCGTTTTTTATACAACGACGAATTTCGTGGACTCGACCGTATGGTTACTCTGACAGCAAACGAGAGTAAAATTGAAGAGGTGTTAAATATGGTTTTTGACGACCAGGATCTTACATATAAGGTATTCGACAACAATCTGATAATTATTACTCCCATTAATTTGATTTCGAGGCAAACTATTAAAATAACAGGTAAGGTATCCGATGCCACCAATGGAGACCCGGTTATCGGGGCAAACATTATTGTGGAAGGCACTACATATGGAACTACTACCGATGCGGATGGAAAATTCTCTATAGAAGTTCCATCTAACCAAAGTATCCTTGTGGTTTCTTTTATTGGTTATAATCCGGAGAGAGTTGTATTGGGCGGGCAAAACACGGTTGATGTAAAGCTTGTGCCCGATATCAAAAGTCTGGACGAAGTTGTTGTGGTTGGTTATGGCACAATGCGGAAGAGCGATTTAACCGGATCGGTAGCCAAAATCAATTCGGACGAATTGCGCAAAGGCCCTGCCATATCTATGGAATCGGCCCTTCAGGGAAGAGCTTCCGGTGTAATGGTTACACAGGCATCTTCGGCCCCTGGTGGTGGTATTTCGGTTCGTATTCGAGGAGGGAACTCCATTCAGGGTGGTAACGAACCTTTGTATGTGATCGACGGACTTCCGGTATATAGCAACAATAACGAAGTAAATCCGGGGGGTGGACAGTTCAACGAGCTTCGTTCGGCTCCCAACGCCCTGGCATCATTAAACCCGAATGATATCGAGTCCATTGAAGTTTTGAAAGATGCAAGTGCCACTGCAATTTATGGTTCAAGAGGAGCCAATGGTGTAGTTATGGTGACTACCAAAAGAGGTAAAGCCGGTGCTGGTAAAGTTGAAGTTGATATTTCGCGTGGCGTTCAGAATATTACTAAAAATATTGATGTGCTGGGTTCATCCGAACTTATGAAGTGGGCCAACGAAGGTTCAGTCAATGCCGGACAAACAGCTCCTTTTACCCAGGCACAAATTGATAACCCCGCTTACAATACAAACTGGCAGGATCTCATTTTGCGCGATAATGCACCTACATCCAACTATCAGCTATCTTTTACAGGAGGCACTGATAAAATTACTTATGCAGTTTCGGGAAACTATTACAATCAGGAAGGTATCATCAAAAACTCAGGTTTCGACCGCTATTCTGCCCGATTAAATCTGGATGCACAGGTTAACAAATGGTTAAAGGTAGGCGACAATTTTTCGTTTGCACGCACTGTTAACGACCAGGCTTTTGAAGGCGGATCAGGAAACGCTAACTCCAGTGCCCTGTTCTCAGCACTAGCCTATATCCCTATGCTTGATGTTTATAACGAAACTACCGGAAACTACTCTCGCCGCGAAGATGGCAATGTTCCCGGTTACAGTCCTTACAACCGCCGTAACCCGGTTCATCTGTTAAACGAAATGACTGACAGAACCACTGCCGACAGAATTCTTGGTAACTTATATGCCGATTTTTCAATTTTCAAAGGCCTGAATTTCCGCACGATAGTTGGTGTGGATCTCGATTCGAGAGAAAGAAACTATTATTTCTCCGGCAATAAAGATCCGTATAACCTGAAAGGAAGCGCATCGTTAGGGTATGCCAGCGCGATGAGTTTGCTCAATACAAACATGCTAACCTATAACACTGAAATAGGCGCTCACCGCTTAACTTTTACCGGTTTGTACGAATTACAGAAACGCACAACCGACCGCAGTTCCATGTCGAACAGTATTTTCGATAACGATATTACCATGTTCTACGATATTGCTGCCGGAAACCAGACAGGTGGCCCCGGTATCAGTTCCAACCGTTCCGAGTGGACTATGGCCTCGTACCTGGGACGTGTTAACTATGTACTTAAGGACAGGTATATGATCACCGTGTCAGCACGCGCCGATGGTTCTTCAAAATTTGGTAAGGATAACCGCTGGGGCTTTTTCCCATCGGCAGCACTCGCATGGAAAATGAGTGAAGAACCATTCATGAAGAATCTTGACTTTGTGAGTACAATGAAGCTTCGTATTAGCGCCGGTCGTACCGGTAACCAGGAAATTGGCGTTAACCAGTCGGTAACTCGCTACAGCCGTTCCAAATATTCATTTGGCGGATCGGAAATCAACTACTATTACCCAACGGTTGGTAATTCAAACCTCAAATGGGAAACAACCAATCAGGTGGATGCCGGTTTTGATTTAGGCATGTTTAATGAGCGAATTTCACTTACACTCGACGCTTATTACAAGAAAACATTCGATTTGCTCATGACTTACAATATTCCTACCGAATTGGGTTATGGACAAACAACCGGTAACGTGGGAACACTCGAAAATAAAGGTCTTGAAATTACACTTGGCACCTATATTGTAGATAATAAGGATTTTAAGTGGAAGGCCGATATTAACTGGGCAGCAAACCGCAATAAAGTTCTTGACCTGGGAAGTTCAACCGAACTAAGGGGATCTGTAATCAGCTATGACTATGGCTCTGCATTCAGCTCGGGTAATATTGTAAAAGTTGGTTATCCTGTTGGATCTTTCTATGGTTTAAAAACCGATGGCATTTACCGTACCGATGAGGAAGTAAGCAGTAACACCCTCAAATACGATGGAGGCGCAGTGCCCAACATTGGTTCAGCACGTTATAAAGATGTTGCCGGTCCTGAAGATGCAAACGGAACCCTTACTGCTCCCGATGGTAAAATCGACCGTTGGGACCGAACCATTATCGGTAATCCAAACCCCGACTTTATTTATGGTTTCTCCAATACCTTCACCTATAAATTTGTTGAACTTTCAGCATTTATCCAGGGAGTTTTTGGTAACGAAATTCTTAACCTGAACCGTCGCGATTTATATGATGAAATGTTTCAGCATAATATCTCGAAAGACAGGTATGATAATGCCTGGAGACATGACAATGTCAATGCTAAATATCCAAAGGCAAATGCAAATATTGGTATTGTACAGCGTATTCCGGCAGGTACATATAGCGACTTTTTCGTTGAAGACGGAAGCTATATCCGCCTGAAAAATGTCCGGTTAACCGTGAATATTCCCGGAAACTGGCTGAAAAATAAAGGCATTGCTGCAAAGGTGTATGCATCGGGTCAGAACCTCATTACCATCAGCGATTATTCCGGATATAATCCTGAAGTTAACCAGCAGGGACAAAATAACGTGAACCAGGGAATTGACATGGGTTCTTATCCATTGGCAAAATCGTATATGTTTGGGGTTAATCTCACTTTTTAACCCGCAGAAGCTGAACCAGTCATTAACTTAAAAAATTGAACAAATGAAGAGATTAATAATATTACCCGTTCTTCTTACATTGCTGGCCTTATCGGCTTGCCACGAAGATTTTCTAGAAGACAAAGCATATAGTATCATTACACAGGACAATTATTTCAAAACAGCAAGCGATGCACTTACCGCAGTAAACGGTGTATATGCTTCCCTTACTTCGGATAATTTATACGAAGGCGACCTGATGCGATTGAATGAGTATACGTCTGAGTGTGTTACCACCAGGCTTTCGGTTGCCGAAGCTTATAGCCGGTACGATACCTGGAAATTCCAGACCGGCGATTTCTCTGGTATTTACAATGGCTCTTACCGATTGATAGAACGTGCTAATCAGGTTTTGGGGAATATTCAGAAAACCGATATGCAGGCTGCTTTAAAGAAACGCATCATTGGTGAAGCATCATTCTTAAGAGCGCTGGCTTATTTTAACCTTGTCCGCATTTATGGAGGAGTTCCTCTAAAGCTCAATCCTACTGTCGATTTCAGTAAAACTTCGTTTCCAAGAGCTACTGCTGCCGAAGTTTATGCCCAGATTATCAGCGATCTTAACTATGCCAAAGATTCGTGCGGAATGCCTAAAGCAAGTGCTTACGCTGCAGCTGATAAAGGCCGGGTTAGCCGTTCGGCAATCCAGGCTTTACTTGGAAAGGTTTATCTTACAAGAGCTACCGAGGGTACTGCTGTTGCCAAGGACGGCGATTACCAGAAAGCTGCTGAAATTCTCAAAGAATGTGTTACCGAGAATGACCGTTCCCTGGTTTCTTCCTATTCAAATTTGTGGAGTGTAACAAATGAAAATAATTCAGAGGTAATATTCGACATTCAGTATATCCGTAAAGCCGGTCTGGGAGGCAACCTCACTCTTTTCCTTGCAACCAATGTAACCCAGGAGTTATACAATATTTCGTATTACGATTTTCCTGCTTCGGTCGATTTTTACAAATCTTTCGAAACCGGCGACCAGCGCCGCAGCGTTACTTTCCACGACCGTATGAAAGTTAAAATCGGAGGTGTGGATACCGAAGTGTATTACGATGCATCGGGCGATCCAAAGGTTGCAACATGGCGTCGGTCCGACAATAATGATTGGGTTGGTCGGTCGGTTGTGTCTGCTTCAGTGCCTGGCTACAGAAAGTTTGTAGATTTCGATAAGGCCAATGCCAGAGGTAACCAGGAAGAACCCAATTATGTTATTCTGCGCTATGCCGACGTACTCCTGATGCTTGCTGAAGCTCAGAACGAAATAAACAACGGACCTACTGCCGAAGCCTACAACTACCTGAATATGGTTCGTCGCCGTGCTTTTGGCAAACCTGTAAATACTCCCGATGCAACTATTGACTATGCCGGCCTGGATAAGCAAGGTTTCCGCAATGCGCTTTACACCGAGCGTCGTAAAGAATTTGTAATTGAAGATCAGGCATGGTTCGATGGCAAGAGGTTCTGGGATATTTTCACCAAAAAGGTTGCCGACGAATCGGTGGGTTACGATCCTAACCTGAATATTCGTCCAAAAGCACCCATTGATGTGAACGAAATCCGTCAGGATAAATATAAGCTGATGCCTTTTTCGGAAGGTCAGTTGGAGCTTAATAAAGAACTTACCCAAAATCCGGGTTATAATTAATGATATAGTGTAGTAGTTTGAATGTGAAAGGGCTGACCGGATTTCCAGTTGGCTCTTTCTTTACTAAACTTTGTCGTCTCAAAATTTAAATGGTTGAAGAATTTCTGCATACTCCTTTTCTGGTAAACATTCTTCGAAAAAGTAAAGCGAAAAAAAAATTTAATGAAGAAAATGTATTTTTTCTTTTTTGCTGCGACTCCTTTTATAAACGTTATGAGTCAGGCAAAAGAACGCCCAAATGTAATCCTGATCTTTCCCGATCAGATGCGCTTCGATGCCTTGGGATGCACGGGAAATCCCGATGTTAAAACTCCCAATATCGACAGGTTTGCTGGTGAAGGAATGTTGCTTAAAAATACCTTTTCGAATACTCCGGTAAGCGGTCCCGCAAGGGCTGATATTCTTACAGGGCGATATGCCCATAAAAACGGTCTCGTAGCCAACGATCTCAGGTTAAAAGAATCGGAAGTTACAATCGCCGAGATTCTTGGAAAGAAGGGCTATGAAACTGGATTTATCGGTAAATGGCACCTGGACGGAGGTCCTAAAGATCCGGGATATATCCCCCCTCAACGCCGGCAGGGTTTTGAATACTGGGCAGCCAACGAATGTAATCACAAACATTTTAAAAGCAGCTATTTCAGAAACGATAGCGTTCCGATTCCTATAAGTGAATTTGAAACAAAAGCATGGACCGTCGAGGCCATTAATTTTCTTGAGAAAAGATCATCACGGCCATTTTTTCTTACCATTGCTATGGGACCGCCTCACGATCCCTATAAAGCTCCCGAAGAGTTTCGTAATCTTTACGATACATCAAAGTTGACCATGCGTCCCAATTGGGTGAAAGGAGTAAAAAACGGAAGCAAGGAAGATCTGGCAGAGTATTATGGAATGATCTCCGCTATCGACGCTGAATTTGGCAGGTTAATGCAAGAGCTGGAAAATCATCATCTTCGAAAAAACACCATTATTCTTTTCATCTCCGACCATGGCGATATGCTGGGCTCCCATGGAAGGGTTTTCAAACGGCAGCCCTGGGAAGAATCGGTAAGGGTTCCGGGAATCATCTCATGGCCAGGTAAAATACCGGATGGCAAAATTTGTAATGCATTGTTTTCCACGGTGGACTTTATGCCAACGCTGCTCGACTTCTGTGCTGTTGATATTCCTGACGAAGTTCAGGGAGTCAGCCTAAAAAAATCTATTTTGAACAATGCGCCAGGGCCTGAGGTTGTTTATTTCAGTATTTACGGACCTTGCAAATGGCAGAGTGTGGAGAGCGGATGGAGAGGAATCCGCACCCATAGGTATAAATATGCCACCTTCGAAAACAAGCCCTGGATTTTGTACGATTTGGAATCCGATCCTTTTGAAACGAATAACCTTATTGATAATCCTGTTTACAGGGAATTGCAGCATAAGATGCACGCTGACCTCTTATTATGCATGAAAAAAACAGGAGACTCGTGGAATAATAACTGGACTTATCCGTTTGCCGATAATTTTGAGCTGATAAAAGCGCCCTTTTATTCGGTAAAGGAATTCTTCGAATGGAAAGAGAAACAGCCAAACCTTTAATTCCGGTACCGTTCCCGCTGATTTAATTGGAGTTCAGTTAAAAACCTGAGCTTGGAATGACTATTTTTCTCTTAAAAATAAGCAACTACTAATGAAAACTAAAAGACATTTTTTTTCACGTTTGGCAATGTGTATAACCGGGTGCTTTCTTTTTTTAGGATGTCACACTGGTTCCAATACCGAAACAATTGTACTCACTAAAGCCGATTACCTCGACCGTATCAAGGCCATGTGGACCGCCCAGCTGGTTGCCGTGCATATGGGATGGGATTTTGAACATAAACCTGCCGCTGTAAAGGATATTTCCGGATACACTGATAACCGCTTGAAAGCTATTCAAGTAAACGGCGGCGCCGAAGTCGACGACGACTGGTACTACGAAATGGTTGCCCTGGCCGGTTTTGAGAAGTATGGCTACGATATGACTGTGGATGAGCTGGGTCAGCAGTGGCTCGACTATAATATGGGTACCTGGGGTTCGGCATTTTACACCCGGCAGGCCCTGCTGAAGGGACTGAAAGGTTCGGAGGCTGGCCACCCGAAAAACAACCGTATGTGGTTTACTGTGGGAAACCAGAACCGGAGCGATCTGTATGCTATGTTTTCACCTGCCATGCCTAATCTCACTGCTAAAATTTCGCGCGAGCTGGGGCATGTGAATTCGTATGCCGAAGGTACTGACGGCGGTATCCTCATAGGAGTGCTCGAGAGCATGGCTTTTTACGAGAAAGATCCGAAACAGCTGATGAAACAGGCTGTACAGGTGCTCGATCCGTCAGCTCCGCATCGTCAGTGCTTCGAAATGATCATCAGCATGGGCGAAAGCGGTAAAACATGGCAGGAAACGGCTAAAGCCGTTGAAGAAAAGTGGGGCATAGAATATCCGGGCACCAACAGTGCCGTCTGGAATGCTGGCTTTGCAGGTGTTGCCATCTGGTTTGGCGATGGCGATTTCTTGAAATCAGTAAACATCGCTTATCAGGCCTCCGATTTCAGCGATGCCGACTGCCAGGCTGCCAATGTAGCCACCATCCTTGCTGCCATGCATGGTTCTAAAGCGCTGCCTGCCGAGCTGGTATCAGTTTTTAATAACCGCATCAAGGGTAAAAACCTTGGTTTTATGGAGCTGATTGCTCCCGTTGACGAAAATCTGGATACCCTGGCCATGCGGACAATGAGAATCGGTCTGCAGGTGCTTCAGGCCAATGGAGCAAAAATAAACGGAGAGAACATCGAAATTCCGGTTCAAAAAAGTATGGTTACCCTCCCGGCAGAGCGGTTTCATCCCAATGAATTTACACAATGGTGGAATCCCGACTGGAAGCTCGACCGCGCCGGGTTTGGTGCGCCGGGTGGCGGTGTGCGTGGCGTTCGCGGCGGCACCTTTCTCGATGGCGATATCTTATCCACCTATCCCCGCGACGAAATACGCGGTGTGAAGCTTTACAGGACCATGACGCTGGGTGAGTCGCCCAAATTGAAAGTTGAGGTAGCTGCCGACCCGGGACGTAAATGGAAGCTCAGCATCTTTGTGAACCATAAGAAAGTATTCGCCCAACTGGTTGATGGCGGCCCAGCCCTGGAATGGCCTGACATTAAACCCGAGGAGTACCCGCAGCCGCTGCATGAGTACGAAAAGTCGGCTGCTGCCCGCAAATGGATACCTGTGGAAATTAATCTTACCGGTTACAAAAACCAGGAAGTAACCATTCGTCTGTATCAGGATATTTTAGTGCGCAACGGTTTCCCGGGAAATGCCTACTGGCGGAATTTAACAGTGAATTAGATTTAATACGATGAAAAACAAAACCTTATTAATCAACATATTGTTGTTGTTGTTTACCATTTTCGCCTGTAAAAAAGAATCGCCGGAAGATAGCCAATCAAAGGCCGATGTTTCAACAGGTGAGGTGACCGATTTAACCGGCTGGTCTGCCATTATCGGAGGAGAGGTTAAGGTGCAGTCCGACCTGATCATTATCTCGAAAGGTATATGCTGGAAACAAGGTTCCAGTCCTACCATCAACGATTTCAAAACCAATGCAGGAGAAGGACAGGGTACTTTCCAAAGTCTTATCAAAGGGCTCACATATAGTACAACCTATTATGCACGTGCGTATGCAACTACCAAATCGGGTACCACCTACGGGCCGGAAATATCCTTTACGACTTTGAGCAAGACAGCCCGTACTGGTTTCAGGGTTTGCGGCACTAAAGTATATGACCCTCAGGGAAAAGAGTTTGTCGTAAAGGGGGTAAATGTCGGAGGCCCCGGCTGGAGCTGGAATGAGACAACTACCGCCCAGTTTGAATTCATAGTGAATAAATGGAAGTTTAATACCATACGGCTTTGTGTGAAAGGAGGGCCGGATCCCGATAGTTATATATCATTTTTATGTGCCGAATCAAAATTTCCGGAATATCAGTACACAACGTTCGGCACTCTCCGCGAGATTATAAAGAAATATACCGATGCTAAAACTGTAGTTTTGATTTCGTGGCACAAGGTGGGTGGGTTGTACACAAACTTCGACTGTGCTGCTTCCTGGTGGAAAACAATTGCCCGTGAGTACAAAGACAACCCTTATGTATGGTTCGATATGTTTAACGAGCCTCAGGTGAGCTCCAACGAAACCTGGAAAAATACTTTTCAGGAGATGACAGATCAGATACGATCAACAGGTAACACCAATATAATTGTGGCAACCGGGAACTGGTGGGGACAGGATGCAAACGACTGGAACTGCGCCAATGTTTCGGAGAGCAAAAGTGCGCTTTTGAGTCAGCGGTTGAACGACCCGGCTGATAATATTGTGTATGCATTTCATGCCTACGATCAATGGACACAATGCCAGGGCAAAATGGACGATTTTCTGGATCGGCTGATTGCAAAAGGCAAATGCGTAATTGTTGGCGAATATGGCGTCTTCAATAATAACGATGTGAGCAGTGTGGTTGAAATTACGCTGTCGGCGGTAGCCCCCCGCAAAATTGGCCGTATTGCCTGGGCTTGGTGGGGTGGCGATAAAAACGACCTTACCACAGGAGGCAACGGTGGCGGACAGAACACTCAGTACGATGAAAACGGAAATGCTACTAACCTGACAGCCTTTGGAAGTAAAGTGTGGACTGATTTAAGAATTGTCGAAACTCTCTCTGAGATACCTGCAGATTGCAAGTAGTAGCTGATATACCTAAAAAAGTAATATAATGTTAGGATTTCTTGTGTTGGGTTGCGTATCACATTTCCACATGATTTTAAGCATATTAAATCGGTGAACTTTATTTTATTTTAGCGTTAATACAACTACATAATAGCTAATTCAGTATTGTTATGAGTAAATTGGCTGTAATTGCGCTGGGAGGCAATGCCCTCCTGAGAGATAATCAAAGTGGCACGATTGACGAGCAGGAACAAAATACACTCGAAACCCTCGAGAACCTTGTATTTTTGTTAAAAGACGGTTATAACATTGTGATAACCCATGGAAACGGCCCGCAGGTTGGCAATATTCTTATGCAGAACGATGCCGGGGAGTCAGTGTACAACATCCCGCAAATGCCGCTTGATGTTTGCGTTGCGCTTTCGCAGGGAAGTATCGGCTACATGATCGAGCGTATGATGCACATGGTTTTGCATAAACATAACCTGCCTCATGAGGTAGTTACCCTTGTTACAATGGCAGTTGTTGATAATAACGATGAGGCGTTTAAAAATCCTTCGAAAAGAGTAGGTAAAATTTATAACGAAGAACAGAAGAATGAACTTACCGAAAAGAAAGGCTGGATTTTCAAGGAAGAACAAAAATCGCAGGGAGGCTGGCGCCGTGTGGTACCATCACCTAAGCCCATTGCCATTATGAATGAAAAAGTTGTCGAAACCATGGCCCGCCAGGGAACCATCGTGATAGCCTCGGGTGGTGGCGGTATTCCCGTCTATATCGACGAGGTAGGGAATGTTCGTCCTGCCGAAGCTGTAATTGACAAGGATCTGGCATCGTCGTTACTGGCCTCGCACATCAAAGCCGACGAATTCTATATTTTAACTGACGTTCCTTACATCTATCTCAATTACAAAAAACCCGACCAGCAAATTCTTGAATTCCTCGACCGGAACGATGCTCAGAAATACCTCGATGCCGGCGTGTTCGGAGAAGGAAGTATGGCACCAAAAATCCGGGCAGCTATTCAATTTATCGAAAACGGTGGTCAGAAAAGCGTTATTACAGAAGCCACCAAGCTCGAAGATAAAAAGTATGGCTCCAAAATAACCATGGAGTACGAGGACGATAGGAGATAACTTCCCGGCACTTGTTTTTAGGAGGTTAGAAACTACGCCTTCATTCAAGGTTCTGTTTTTTGAAACTTTTATTGGGGTTGCCGAGTAAAATTGAACATCAAAAAGCACACTGAGAATGAAAGAAATATTAATTATGTGGGGCGTAGCTTTTGCCCTGTTGCCTTTGGTTTTGTTTGCAAGCAGCCGGCATTTCGGAAAGTCAATCACAGGTTTTATGGGTAAGGTTACCGGGGCTATGAGCTTGTTCTATTGTGCTTTATTTTTCACAATCGGTAAAATTGGAATCATTCATGCATTGTGGGCCATACCAGTTACTTATGGCTTGGGTAGAATTGCGAATATGGTGATGGTCAGAATGGTTGCGAAACCATTATCAAGTGCTATTAATAATATTAACCGACTGGCAGACGGACAATTAAACGTCGAAGTTGACTCCGGTCTCATGAAAAATAAAACTGACCTTGGCGATTTAACCCGATCAGTGAATATGCTTGCAGAGAAACTTAATATCATAGTAAGTAAAATGGATCAGAGTACTGAAGAGCTGGCTCTGATCAGCGGTCAGATGAGAGAAACCTCTGACCAGCTTTCGGCAGGAAGCTCCGAGCAGGCAAGTTCTGCAGAAGAAGTTTCGTCGTCGATGGAGCAGATGGTTTCGGCGATTATGGAAAACACCACAAATGCAAAGGAAACGGAGAAAATTGCCCTGATTGCCGCCCGCGATGCCGCTAAAGTGAGGCAGGCATCCTCTGAGAGTATCAATTCAGTGAAACTTATTTCCGAGAAAATTCTGATTATAAACGATATTGCTTTTCAAACCAATATTCTGGCATTGAACGCTGCCGTTGAAGCGGCGCGTGCCGGTGAAGCAGGCAAAGGCTTTGCAGTTGTTGCGTCGGAAGTTCGTAAGCTGGCCGAAAGAAGTAAACTGGCGGCAGATGAGATTAATGTTCTTTCCAGGAAAAGCGAATCTCTGAATGCGGAAACAGAAGAATTGCTGAATGAAATGATTCCGGCAATTGAAAAAACTGCACGTTTGGTTCAGGAAATAACAGCTGCAAGTATGGAGCAAAATTCAGGTGCAAATATGGTAAACACTACCTTGCAGCAACTTAATCAGGTAACGCAGCAAAATGCGGCAACTTCAGAGGAGATGGCAGCGAGTGCCGAACATCTGAACGAACAATCGAGAACACTCCAGGAAATCCTTTCTTTTTTTGAAAAAAGGAAGTAGCCGCTTGAGAGTTTCTGTTAATTAAAATGAGCAGGACCTAAGTGAAATAGAAATTTTACCTCATTACAAAATTATTCACATTCACCTCATATTAATTAAAGCTGTCTTTCAGGTCGAGCATTACAACCATCGCAGCCATAGTGGCGCATCCCAGCTGCAATTCTCTGAAGGAGATTTTTTCGAATGTATCGTTTGCCGAATGATGGAATTCAAAATAACGTTGAGGTTCAGGAATGAGGTTCATAAGTGGAACATGCAACTCACCTAAAAAACGGATATCAGTTCCTCCGCCACCATTTCTGAACAGTTTTACTCCATAAGGCTCAAACAGTGGCTTTATATCTAAAAACCCGGCAAACTGTTTATCGCTGGCCGAACAACCGAAACCTACAGGCATTGCTCCACCGCTGTCCGATTCAATGGCCGCATAAATCTTTTCGTTACGTTCTTTAACCCATTGGGCATATCTTTGTCCGCCAACCTGGTACATTTCCTCGTCCATAAACAATACTACCCGGATGGTCCTTTTTGTTTTTATACCGAGGGTCTTAATTATACGCAATACTTCCATACTGTGCATACATCCGGCTCCGTCGTCGTGAGCGCCTTCGCCAACATCCCAGCTGTCTATATGTCCCCCAACTGTAATAATCTCTTCTGGTCTTTCTGATCCCCTGATTTCTGCAATTACATTATACGATTTTTCATTGGGAGGCACCGAACACCAGGTTTTCATAGAAACTTCAACTCTGGGATTTTCCTTCAGCTGCTTACTTAAGTTTTCAGCTTCAATGGTGCTGATGGCCACGGCTGGTATTTTTGGAATTGAATCCACATAACGCATAATTCCGGTGTGCGGGTATTCGCTTAAACTGTTGGAAAGTGATCTTACAAGTGTTCCGCAGGCTCCATAATAGGCAGCTTTTTCAGCGCCGTTAAAACGTTGGCTGCCAGCCTTGCCATATTGTCTTCCAGGACTCATATCCATCGGGTCCATCGCTAAATTGAAAAATACAATCTTTCCCTGTATTTTTTCCCGACCAATCTTTGCTAATTCTTCTATTCCCTGAACCTCTATCACCTGAGCCCGGATTCCTTTGTCGCCGGTGCCAATTGATCCTCCTAAGGCTAATCCGGGTATTTTCCTTCGCTTTCCGTCGGCAATAATTTCAATCTCTTCTTTTTTGCCGCGCAACCATCTTTTTGCTGTTACTTCCTGAAGGTAAACTGTATCGGCAACCGGCAGCAGTTTCTGATACATCAGATGCACTGCTTTTAAAGAGCCTTCTGAACCCGCCAGACGGTGCGGCGCTTCTTTACAAAGCTGTTTCAGTACATTATACGACCAGGTGTTGGTTAATGCTTCGCGGTAAATGCGCGAAATAAGAACGGAATCAGGTTCCTGCGAAAATAATTCTGACGATGCTGTTAAGGCCAGAAAAAGGCAAAGGGATTTAAAAACTTTCATAGGTTAAGTTTGAAAGCTTCAAATCTAATGATTTTAGTTATTTTTTGAGTTTAATTTCGGCCCTGTTTCATTCAATAATTCAATTTTCAACCATAAAGCTGGTCATTGAAATGGCTCCCATGGTTACTTCTTCACAAAAGAAGCTGATATTGGAATGTGGATTTGCCATACCAAGAATGTAAAGCATTGGCAGGTAATGCTCCGGAGTCGGTATTGAAAGACCAGCCTGAGGCAGATTATCGTAATTTATTAAGGCATCAAAATCGTGACTGGTAATTTTTTTCTTCACAAGTTCATCGAATTCCTGGGCCCAGGGATATGCCTCGTCAGCCCATTTTATTTTTCCGAGATTATGCACAATGTTACCTGAGCCAACCACCATGATATTTTGGGTTCTCAGATATTTCAACTGTTCGCCGAGTTCAAAGTGTTGTTTGGGAGTAAGATTATTCGAGATACTTAGTTGAATTACCGGTATTTCAGCATCGGGGAACATCTGTCTAAGAATGGACCAGCTGCCATGATCGAGCCCCCACCTGAGGTCGGGCTTTATTTTGTTATGGGTGTGTTTACATATTTCTTCTGCCAGCATTGGATTTCCCGGAGAAGGATACTGTATCTGGCTCAGCTCGTCAGGGAAACCATAAAAATCGTGAATAGTGCGGGGCTCGTCCATGGCTGTAACCATAGGTTCCTGAGTGGTCCAGTGAGCCGAGATACATACGATGCTTTTGGGTTGCTGGAGTTTGGCTCCCAGTTGTTCCCATTCCAGGCTGAATTCATTAGTTTCCAATGCATTCATTGGGTTGCCGTGGCCTATGAAAAGAGCCGGATATAGCGCCATAGTGTTTGTATTAGAGTTTTATAAATTTAACTTTTTTCAGGCACTTAGCCAAATACACGGGAGCTTTTTCAACGGTTAACAACAAAACGCACCGACCTGGAAACATGTTCAGCATCGGAAATTTTCAGATAATAGATACCCGAAGGAAGACCCGAGACAGTGATGCCGGTATTTGTAATTCCACCCTCAATTATTTCTTCTTTAACAAGCTTACCTGTTGAACTGATAATAGTGATTTGGCACCGGCTTTTGAGTTCAGCTCCAAAGTCAACCCATAAGTAACCGGAGGTCGGGTTGGGATATATTTTTAAAACCCCTCTGTTCAAATCTTTGGTTGAGGTGAGTGCTGAATTTACTGCTACTTCTGTTTGATAGACTTCTTTGGTGGAATTATGCTGAATAAAAGCAATTACCTTGGTTTTTGTGTTATTGTAAACGTTGGTCATATTCCATGAAAAGGGAATCTCCAAAGCTTGATCTTTTGCCCATGTTGAGGCGAGCAGCGATCCTCCTGCCGAAGGATACATGTATTTCAGAACATTTTTGAGCGTCAGTGGCTTTCCGGAAATCACTGCATTTATGTCTTCAACAATGGCGATATGTAAAGTGCTTTCGAGATTTGTGAGATTGCGTAATGCGGTTAATTTCACAGTTCCTGTTACCGTATTATTCAGCACACCCGATGTTATTTTCAGGTTGAACCGCGGATCTTCAAAAGAACGGTTAATGATATCGGTTGAACTCATTTTTCGTGCAGTGAAATCATAGGAATAATTCTGGGCATCTCCGCCATCAACCAGACTTAACGGGACTTTTCCAATACCGTAATATAGCGCCCGGGATGCCGGATTTGCTTTATTGTCCTCATTCAGAGAATCGGGTCCGGGGAATGATGTGTGATATTGTATGGGTATAGCGGAAGTTCCTGATTTATTCAGCACGCTGTCCATAATAAAATTGCTCTGATTGGAAAATGCATCCGACAGGTTTGTGAAATACTCCACAAGAACTTTTTTGCTTCGCTGACCAATGTAAAAATCGTCGAAAGCAAAACCATCACCTGCAGTGGCATCTGCTGCGCTTGCATAAACAATACGAAAGCGGATATTGGTTTTATCGCTCAAGTCAAGACTATGTCTTACCAGACTCCAGCCTTTTGAGTTTCCGCTCCAGCCTGCAAAACTGTTTCCTGGCTTTGAGGCAATGCTATCGTTATTATACCAGTTAAATCCGGTATTTAGTCCGCCTAGGGTGGTCCAGGCTTGTGATCCATCCTGCATATATTGTAATACTGCCCCTTCTTTACCTTCCTGATTAGAGTGGTTCACCCACATCTCGGCAAAAGGCGTCTGAATTCCTGTAAAATCATAACAGCTGCTTGTTGCAATCAACTGTTGGCTTTGTCTTTTCTCTGGGAAATAAGTATAAAATGCATTTGAGCCCGAATGTGGAGAGTTGATGGTTGTACCTGCAGGGAGACCTCTGTACCAGTTATTTTTTGAATTAAGTTCAATAGTCCAGCCGGGATTCGATTCCAGGTCGTCTTGTACCATTCCCTCCTGCAGACGGATAATGGGTTTTGTGGTAAATACTTTCGTTATACTATCGGCGCAGCCAAGATCGGTTGTAATCTTTAACTTTATATCAGACTTCCCTGCCGAAGGAAATGTATAATTCAATTCGCTGCCCGTTGATTCTTTCATAACTGCTCCCGAATTGCTGAGTTTCCAGGCATATTTGGAAATTTTCGCACTGCTCACACTTTTGTTTTGAAAAGTGATATTCAGGTTGGGTGCATAGCATTCTTTATTCCAGCTTAGGTCAGCTATAGGCTTTTCGCCCAATGCAACAGTTTTAAAAACTGTGTCGCGGCAGCCTTCCGTATTCTCAGCTGCCAGCCATACCTGGTAAGTTCCCGGTCCGGGGTATTTATGCTTTGGAGCTTCTTTTGCGGAGGAGTTTTGAGCTACAGGAGCGGCTGCATCGCCAAAGTTCCAACTCCAGCTTTTGATAGTAGCCTTAGAACTGGTGTTTTTGAAAGTTGTTGAATCGGCTGTAAAACAAGTGTTTGTTACGCTAAAATCCAACTCTGGCATTGGTTTGGAAGTTATTACCAGAGACGATGGAAGGTTTGTAACAGGACAATTCAAAACATCGGTAAGTTTTGTTCCTTGATAGGTTCCACCAGTGTTAATGGCAAGTTGATAAGTATAATTGGATGTAGTTAGGTTCGATGTTTTAATGCCGTTTGTGTATTCGAGGCTGAATGGAGGATTTCCTGTAAATGTGAGAGTTATATTCGTATTTGCTCCTTCGCAGATTGAATTTGGTCCGGAGAAAGTAACCGTAGGAAGGTCACCCTGGATAAGACTTGTAGAATTGCTCATTACAGCTGCTCCCGATGTATTGCCCGAAACCGCTTTGGGGGTAACTTCAAAGTAAATATATTTGCCTTTATCGCTGGTGGTTACGATATAACTGTTTGAAGTTGCATTTGGTATAGGCTCAGGCGTGCTTCCTTCAGCGGCTCTTAACCAACGAAAGCTGCTGGCGCCTTCAGCATCTGATTCCGTATCCGAATAATCGTATAAACCTGTTAAAACTCCGCAGTATACCGGATTGCCTCTTATTCTCACACCTGTAGCAACAGGAGGATTATTAATCTGCTCCGTTTTTTGTATCGGCCCGTACCATGAACTTGTGTAAGCCGAACCTGTCACAACGTTTATGTCTCTTGGGGTTATCTCTACTCGTAAATATTTATTCTCGAGGTTTATCTGCAACTCCAGCGACGATCCTCCTCCCGAAACAGGGATAGATCCAGCCCCGGAAGGGCCATCGGCCATGTACCATCTGAATGTAGTGCCCGATTCGCTATAGTTGTTGGGATCGTAAACATAATTTGCATACGCCGTATTACCTGTTTTTAGTGTTCCTGAAATGGTAACGCTCCCTTTTATAAGCGGCACACTGTTCCTTACGGGCCCTTTCCAGCTGCTGTAAACAACAGTTTTACGACCCCAGAAATTGGAACTTGTAACTTCCAGCCGGATAAATTTACCGGCATCCTCGGTCAGTAATTTGTAAGTTTGAGATTTTCCAGCCTCCTTTACTCCTTGTGTTCCGTTTTGATCGTCTGCTGTTTCCCAAACATATGTATTTCGGGTGAAAATTCCCGAGGAATAAACACCGGTTAACGTTTCTCCGGTTTTTAAAACTCCTTGTATTTCAGGTTGATTCTCCTGCCCCGACAGGGTTGTAATATGTTTAATAATAATCAGTAACGTTAACAATCTTTTCATGGTTAGCTGAATTTACAGATGTATTCAGGTAAAATATTTCATAACGAAGTGTACCTTCTCTAATAAAACACACCAGCCATGTTTGTGGAAGTATGTGCGATAAAAAACATTTGGCACTATGACAGGACTCTGATAAGGGAAACATTTTATAAATTTACCGGCTATAAATAAAATATGAAGGCTGCCTCACTGAGCGAATTAAAAAACGAACTGAAGTCTCTTGCACAACCCAGGTTGCTTGAGTTGTGCGTTCAAATGGCCAAATACAGGAAAGAAAACAAAGAATTACTTACCTATCTGCTTTTTGAGGCTCACGATGAAAACTCTTACATCAGCGGTGTTAAGGAAATGATTGATGAGCTTTTTGCCGGAATTAACCGCTATAATTTGTATCAGGCCAAGAAAACACTTCGCAAAATTTTGCGCGAAACAAACAAACACATCAAATATTCGGGGAAAAAGCAGACTGAAGTAGAGCTCCTCATTTATTACTGCCAGAAATTTAAAACGTGCGGAGTACGATACAGATCCAGCACTACCCTGGCAAATCTTTACGACCGGCAGCTGCTGAAAATTGCAAAAAGTATTAGTCAGCTTCACGAAGATTTACAATACGACTTTAAAGAAGAACTAAAACCTCTGTTAGATTAATTTTTAATTCACGTTAATAACTGTTTAATTTGTGCTAGTATTAATTATAAACCGATTATTTATGAAAAATGTAATGCTGCTTGTATTATTATTCCTTGCCGGAAGCATCAGTGCACAGGATAATACACTAACTAAAAAAGAAAAAAAAGAAGGTTGGAAACTTGTTTTCGATGGTAAAACAACCAATGGCTGGAGAGGATATAATAAGCCAGCTTTCCCGGAAAAAGGATGGAACATCGATCAGAATAGTTTACACTGCCAGAAAAAAGGTGGTGGCGGCGATATCATCCTTCAGGAAAAACTCACCAATTTTGAACTTGCCATGGATTGGAAAATAGGTGAAGGCGGAAACAGCGGTATCTTTATTTATGGCCGTGAACTGGAAGGACAACCTATTTATCATTCGGCTCCCGAAATCCAGGTACTGGATAACGATCGCCATGCTGATGCTAAGGCCGGAAAGGATGGAAATCACAAAGCCGGATCGTTATACGATTTAATTCCTGCTAATCCTCAGAATACAAAGCCTGCCGGCGAGTGGAACAATGTGAAAATTGTTGCCAAAGATGGTAAAATTGATATTTGGCAGAATGGTGCTAAAGTTGTTGAATTTACAATGGGTACCGAAGAATGGAAAAAAATGTGTGCCGATAGCAAATTTAAAAACTGGCCCGAATTTGTAAACAACAATGCCAAAGATGGTTTTATTGGTTTACAGGACCATGGCGATGAGGTTTGGTTCAAAAATATCAAGGTTAAAATTCTGAAGTAAGAATTTAAGAAGTTGAGAATATGAGAAGTAGAAAATTGCATTTCGCTTCCCGTCTTCTCAACTTCTCAGCTCCTCTAATAGTTTTCTTCCAGCAATTCAAAATAAGAAATCGGGTGCTGACATGCCGGACAGTTGTCCAGAGCTTTTTCGCCTTCGTGAACATACCCGCAGTTTGTGCAAACCCATTTTACCCGCTCACTTTTTTTGAACACAGTACCGTCTTCCACATTCTTCAATAGTTTCAGATACCTTTTCTCGTGTTCAGCTTCTACTTTGGCAATTGCCTTAAATGCAGTGGCTACCTGGGGGAAACCCTCTTCCATAGCAATTCTGGCAAATTCAGGATAGAGTAAAGTCCATTCTTCATTTTCGCCCATGGCCGATGCCTTTAAGTTTTCGGCTGTTGTGCCGATTTTACCGGCAGGGTAGGTTGCTGTAATCTCCGTTTCGCCACCTTCAAGGAAAGAGAAAAATCTTTTGGCATGCTGTTTTTCCTGATCAGCAGTTTTCTGGAAAATAGCTGCTATTTGATTATAGCCTTCTTCCCTGGCTACTTTGGAAAAAAATTCGTAACGGTTTCTTGCCTGCGATTCACCTGCAAAAGCTTTTAGCAGGTTTTGTTCAGTTTTGGTTCCTTTTATGCTTCCCATTTTTGGTTATTTTATCGGTTAATTTTAGAAAACATAAATATACTCAGGAATTGGATTAAAGGAGATGACATCCGTTAACTAAATGAATATTTTTCTGGTCACTCTCAAAAGTTAAACTTGTGCAGGGTAATCTTGACTGCCTTTTCATTTTTTAATACTTTAGGCCAACTAAATAAATCGCCACGCTAGCATTTTCTGAGATTATTAAAAGCAATATGCCCAAAAAGCAAAAATCTTCTGGTGTAAAATTGAAAGCAGCTGAGAAGTTATTGGAGATTTTGCTCATTATACTCAGTGTCTATATTGCTTTATTTGTTGAAGGATGGGCCGAACGGCGCAAAGAACACAAGCAGCTGATTCAGTATTATACAAACTTTAATTCGGAAATTTCAGAAGATGTTAAAGAGTTGCAGGATGTGATTAAAGATTCGGAGAAACATATTCAGCAGACTAAAAAGCTATTGCGGCTCATAAAAAGCAAATCGAATAATGATTCTATGACCTGGTATTTAAGTAAAATGATGTCGTCAACATTGTTTTCAACATCTAAAATGCTCTCATATAAATCGATGGTTGCCAGTGGCGATTTACGTCTAATCGAAGATATTTCGGTGCGTCACGAACTTATTGAACTCGAACTGAGTTACGAGGGCGTGAAAATTCAGGAGAACTTTTATTTAGATTTTATTACTAAAAAATTTCCTAATTATATTGGTAAAAATGTGGATATGACCTCTGATATTCCGTTAAAACCAGGCTTCTTCCAGACTATGGATTTAAAAAATTTAATTGTTCTTTTCCGGTCTCTTAACGAATCAAGACTGGATCAATATAAAATTGCTCTCGAAACTGCGAAAAAGACTCTGAAAGTCGTGAAGAAAGAATTAAATTCTGAATTGTAACTACTCAAAAACGAGGTTGTAGCCTGCATTACTATAAATTACCAGACTCCCGTTGTTGATTTTATACTTATATGCCTTCTCTAATCCATTGGCAACTGTATCTTCCCACTCACCATAATTGCAATAAATTTGAGTAACAAAAATGTTTGAAATTGTAAGCTTTTCGTTTTCAATAGCATAATCTCCGGCCCCGCCATTGCATACACCGTCAAAATTGAGCTGATTTTTATCTGAAAATTCTATGGCTACTTTTTCCTTGATATTCGGGTAAAATGTTATCGATCCCGAGCTTGCATTCTGAATGTATTTTAATGTCCAAAATTTCCCAGTAAGATTATTTACCTGATTTTCACCATTCTCATCCTTTGTGCATCCCAAAGTTACGACCAAAAACGAAGCTAAAAGAAGTAAATGTCTCATATACTGTTTTTCTATGTAGATACAATTTTGATGCAATGGTTGCTTTGGTGAATTAAAAAATATGAATAAAAGCATAACCCAGGTCGCCAAAAATCTTTTTAAGTTGAGACTGATGCCATGTAAACAGTTCCTTACATATCTTTGCAAAAATATCTTTATGCAGCGTTACAAACATCTGTTTTTCGATCTCGACCATACCCTTTGGGATTATACTTCCAATTCCAATCAGGCTCTTGTTGAAATGTTCTCATCCCTTAAACTGGAATCAACCTTTAAATCATGCGATAACCTTATCAGCTCTTTCCGCAGGCATAATGAGTGGGTTTGGAATGAATACAAAAACGACCGCATGACCAAGAGTGTACTGCGCACGCGCCGTTTCGAACTTTGCCTCGAAGATTGCGGGGTAACTAATCCTGAATTTGCCTCGGAGCTGAATGATGTTTTTCTTTCAGTGATGCCGGGCAAAACAGCTTTGATCGATGGCGCATGGGAACTCATGGAATATCTCGAAGCAAAAAACTATAAAATGTACATTGTGACAAATGGGTTTACAACTGTTCAGACCGAGAAACTTGCTTCAAGCGGATTGAATAAGTTTATCACTAAAATGTTTTCGTCGGAGCAGATTGGTTATAACAAACCCAAGCCACAGATTTTTGAATGGGCACTCAAATCGGCTAACGCGCGCAAGGCCGAAAGCCTCATGATTGGCGATGAGCTTGTTGCCGATGTTAGTGGAGCGCGCAAATTCGGCATCGATCAGGTTTATTATAATCCTGCCTGCATTGCTCATACCGATGAAGTTACCTACGAAATACGATCCTTGCTCGAGCTAAAAGAAATTCTGTAATTCTCAAATAAAAATCCTTATTTTTGTTGGCTTAAGAAAAAAGTAACAAGTAGTGAGTATTTAGTACTTTGAATAAAGGTGATATTGTCAGTCTTTTTATTCTATAGCCTAAATACCTAACCGCTAAATTTATACAAATGAATATTTCATATAATTGGTTGAAGCAATACCTGGATATCGATCTGCCCAAAGAAGAGGTATCGGCTATTTTAACATCTATAGGACTTGAAGTTGAAGCTGTTGAAACCTACGAAACCATAAAAGGCGGTTTAGAAGGATTTGTTGTTGGCGAAGTAAAGACCTGCGCCAGGCATCCTAATGCCGATAAATTAAGTGTAACAACCGTTGATGTCGGTGGCCCGGAATTGCTTCCTATTGTTTGCGGAGCGCCCAATGTTGCTGCCGGTCAGAAGGTAATAGTTGCCACTGTGGGCACAACCATTTATAAAGGAGATGAAAGCTTTAAAATAGCCAAAGCCAAAATTCGTGGCGAGGTTTCAGAGGGAATGATTTGTGCCGAAGACGAGATTGGAATCGGAACTTCTCATGCAGGTATTTTGGTTCTGCCTGAAGATGTTAAGATTGGCTTGCCTGCTAAAGATTATTTCAAAATAGAAAGCGATGTGGTTTTTACAATTGGCTTAACACCAAACCGGATCGATGCGGCTTCTCATTATGGCGTTGCACGCGATTTGGCGGCTTATCTGTGCCTCAAACAAAATGTAAACCTGCAGAAAC
This sequence comes from Bacteroidota bacterium, assembly GCA_021779665.1. Taxonomy (GTDB): domain Bacteria; phylum Bacteroidota; class Bacteroidia; order Bacteroidales; family JAAUTT01; genus JAAUTT01. The sequence goes on from JAJYAG010000003.1 coordinate 94,464, forward strand.
CCTCTATAGAAAACTTTAAGATCGATAATAATAACCGCATCATTGATGTGGTTATCGAAAACGAAGAGGCCTGTCCGCGTTACTCAGGACTTACCATTACCGGAGTAACTGTAAAACCCTCGCCCGATTGGTTGCAGCAGCGGCTTAAAGCTATAGGTCTCAATCCTATCAATAATGTTGTGGATGTTACCAATTATGTGCTTCACGAACTTGGCCAGCCGTTACATGCTTTCGATGCCGACAAGATCACCGGAGGACGCGTTGTGATTAAAACGCTTCCCGAAGGCAGTAAATTCAAGACACTTGATAGTCAGGAACGCACTCTTTCAGGCGAAGATCTGATGATTTGCAATACCGTTGAAGGAATGTGTATTGGCGGTGTATTCGGAGGTATTGAGTCGGGTATCAGCGAATCGTCAACCAATGTTTTTCTAGAGAGTGCCCACTTTAATCCGGTGTTTATCCGTAAAACATCGAAAAGACATTTATTGTATACCGATGCTTCTTTTAGGTTTGAGCGTGGGTCCGATCCGAATATCACAGTTTATGCTTTGAAGAGAGCTGCCATGTTAATTAAAGAAGTTGCAGGAGGCACCACTTCATCGCCGGTTATGGATGTTTATCCAAAGCCGTTGGCAAATACCGAGTTTGACTTCGATTTGCAGAAAGCTTACGACCTCATTGGAAAAACCATAGATGTGCCGGTAATTAAAAATATTCTTCAGGCACTCGAAATTCAGGTTCTCTCCGAAACAACTTCAAGCCTGAGACTTTCTGTTCCTCCCTTTAAGGTTGATGTGAAACGTCCTGCCGATGTTGTGGAGGAAATTCTACGCATTTATGGTTATAATAATGTTGAAATTTCTGAAACCGTCCACTCTACCTTATCCTACATTCAAAAGCCGAATAAGGATGCCATTGTGAATAAAATTTCCGATTCACTTTCAGCCGCAGGTTTCAACGAAATAATGTCGAATTCTCTGAATAGCAGCAATTACTACACGAGTCTTGAATCATACAAAACCGAAAACCTCGTGATGATTCTGAACCCGTTGAGCCAGGAACTGAATTGTATGCGTCAAACGCTTTTATTCAGCGGATTGGAAGCCATACGACACAATGCTAATCGCAGGAATTCAAACCTGAAACTTTATGAATTTGGTAACTGCTATATAAAAGAAGATGCTAAAAACCAGGTTCTACAAGGTTTTACAGAAAATCTTCACCTGAGCATATTTTTAACCGGATTTAAAACAGAAGAGAGCTGGACTGCAAAGCAGGAAACAGCCTCGTTTTTTACACTCAAGGCTTATGTGGAATATGTAATGGAACGTGTAGGACTTCAGTTGAGTAAATGCTTGGTTAACGATCTCCATAACGATATTTTCAGCGATAGATC
>JAJYAG010000270.1 GCA_021779665.1 Bacteroidota bacterium
TCTTTGGTGGTTCTGGTAAATTTGTGTATCTACCGGGTCTCTCTCTTTCTCTCTCTCTTTCTCTCTCTCTTTCTCTCTCTCTTTCTCTCTCATGTTCACGTTCCCTTTCACGTTCCCTTTCACGCTGTCTTTCCCTTTCGTCATTATCAAAACTAAAAATGTATGCCATAGTTGTAAAGTTTAAATTGTTATATTCATGAAAATTACTAATAAAATTATAGCAGTGACTAAAAACACAATCGAACCGCCATTAAGAATTAAGGTAGTTTTATTAAAAATTGAGACAAAACGTACTTGGTTTTTAAGCTTTCCTCTTTCCGTTTTGCCCTTTTTTATTCTGATTAAGTTATTGCATCTTTTAATTTCAAAATCATTAGCATAATATGAAGAGACTTGAGAAAATAAATTACTCACTATTGCAGCAATCAAAAACACCCAAGAAAGTTTTATTAAGGAAAAATCAAAGATTTTGAGGGGTAATAATTCCTTAACAAAACTCAAAGAAAAAACTAAGCCCCCACTTGAAAGGCTAATAATTAAAATATCAAATCTATCTATAGAATATTTAATATTAGCATTAATAACTTCTTTGTGCTTCTCGTATTTTTCACAATACTCTTCAATATCGGATTTCGGTTTTACTTTTGGGGTCAGGGTCATTACTTTTTGTTTATACTTCCTTCAAAAATACAAAAAACAGAAATTTGGTGTTTAGTACTTGTAATTAGTTATCAACATTTTAATGCATTGTTTTTAACAGTTCTTTTTTCTAAGATTTACCAAGTTTTGTTAGAAGTAAAATATAAATGTCCGCATAAACATTATAAAATTACCTATTCATAAATCCTGAGCAATTTTAATGCATAAAGAGCTTTTACTAAATAAGCTTAGTTAGTTTAATTCGGCTCACTTACACCTAAGAAGTTGAGATATGGATCTAACGCCTCTGGTAAGTTCAATATCATTCGAAATGCTTTATAATTATGCAACTGATTCGAAGCTGAGAATTCCTTCGAATTGCCCCCTTTCCTACAGATTCGACAATACAAGGTTCTTTACTAGTACTTATACAGTGATGGTGCCCGGAACAGTAAAAAGAGGAAGTGAGAATGAAATTTTAGTACTCTGTAGTTTTTACATTCACTATATTGAAAATCAGATATTTTTTATATCTTGAACCTGTATTCAACAAAACCTTAATCATTAGCAACAAAGAAATCCTAAAGGTTACCTTTTAAAATAAAAATTTGAAAACATGAGCTTTTACGAGTTTTTGCGTAGTGCTCCTTACGTTCGGTTGGTTCTTCCGTTCATTATCGGGATCTTATCCGGTAATCTTCTCAAAACATCGTCCGGTCTGCTATGGTGTTATCTTTTAATAGCAGCGATATTTTGTTTTCTTGTTTTGAATTGGTGGAACCAGTATAAAACTAGATGGCTTTGGGGAGTTTTGCTCCATCTGTTTATAGCTTTTGCAGGCTTTATGGTATTCAGTTTTAGTTTGCACCGCCCTTTCTTTTCTGAAGATGAGGTTGTTGCTAAGGGAACGATTGTTGAAAATCCTCTTGAAAAATCGGGCAATTTCTCAACAATTTTGAAATTGGAATTTTTAAATGAAAATGGCGTTTGGCATTCGTCCGACGATAAAATTCTGTTGCTATTGAAAAAGAGCTCCAGACCTTTGCCAGAACTTGGACACAACATAATTTTTAAAGGACATCTGAAAGAAATACGGAATTTTGGGAATCCTTACGAATTCGACTATAAAGCTTATATGAACCGGGCGGGAATTTATTACCGCGCTTATGTTGATTCCGGTGATTGGGCTGTTGCCGGACTGAATTCTTCTTTTAATATTAGATTGAAGGCTTTACAATGGCGTAATGTGATTCTCAACTATTTCAGACAGCTGGATATGGGACCCCCGGCATTCGCGGTTATCTCTGCATTAACAGTGGGAGACAGGACATACCTCGATCAGGAGTTAAAATCGGCTTACCTAAACACGGGAATGATACATGTTCTTGCCGTAAGCGGCATGCATGTTGGGTTGCTGTTCTGGTTATTGCAATTGATAACAAAACCATTGATGCTATGGAGAAGAGGGAAAATTGCAAGGGCTTTGCTTGTATTATCGGTAATTTGGATTTATGCGCTGATTACAGGTCTTACACCTTCGGTTGTGCGAGCTTCGGTTATGTTTAGCTTTTGGATGCTTGGAGAAACCGGGAACCGAAAAGTTAGCATTTACAATACCATTTCGGCTTCAGCTTTGTTTCTGCTGGTTTTAAATCCTCAATCTCTTTTCGATGTTGGATTTCAGCTTTCTTATATGGCAGTTTTGGGAATTGTTGTCTTTTACAAGGATATTTACAACTGGGTTATCTTCAATAACTGGTTTTTGAAGAAGGGCTGGGGTATTGTAGCTGTATCTCTGTCGGCTCAGCTTTTAACTCTTCCCCTTACCTTATTTTATTTTCACCAGTTCCCCAATTATTTTATTCTTTCCAATATTATTGCTCTTCCTTTGGCTTCAGCCATCCTATACACGTCAATAGCTGCTTTGGCAATTGCACCTCTTAAATTTCTCTGGCTGCCGGTTGGTTGGATATTGAAATGGCTGGTTTTCGCTATGAACTGGATACTTATGCGGATTGAACATCTGCCGGGTTCAGTTACAACAGAAATTAATATAACCCTGATGATGGCCCTGTCAGTTTTTGTGATTGTTGTTGCCGTCAGAATATTTATTTTCAATAGAAAAGCTGTTTTTGTTTATGTTATATTGATCAGCTGCATTGTTTTTTCAGGAAATATTTTGGTCAGAAGGATGAAAGTTAACAAATCCAGTGAAATGATTGTTCTGAATACATCAGGGCCGCTTGTTATTCTTTTACGCAATGGATTAAAATGTTATGTTCTTACAAATGATACAACCCGGAATGTTGACAAGTTTGTTAAACCATTTAAAGAGGCCCTTATGCTAAAGCCACCGTTAAGAGTGCTTATTGGGCCTCATATGGAGCATAGTTGTTCTGATTTCTCTTTTTATAAAGGTTTCTTGATGTTTAAAGGGAAAAAGGTGTATGTGTGGGAGCAGAATCCAGGCTTTGACCGAAAGGCTGAGGTCGATTTACTTGTTTTGGTCCGGATTCGTCAAAAGGATGCTCAGGAAATTCAGAAATATTTTTCAGCCAGCACAATTTTAATAAAATCTGACGTTTTTATTCCTTTAGCCAACCGCATAAAATCCGATTTTTCAGCAATGAAACAGCCATGTGAATTGCTAAATGCACATGGGAGCTGGGCTTTAAGCCTTCCAAAAAAAAATGACAAATGAGTTTACGGTTTGATAAATATATCATTACTTTGTTCGGTTTTTTATAAAGGTATTTATGCGAATTATAATTGCTGGAGCCGGAGAGGTGGGGTCGCATCTGGCCAAAATGTTGAGCCATGAGAATCATGATATTGTGCTTGTGGATCCGGATGAGTTTAAATTGAAAGTGATTGGCTCAAGTGTTGATTTACTTACACTTGAAGGTTCGGCTACTTCCCTGGAACTTCTTTCCACAGCAGGTGCAAACAGGTGCGACTTGTTTATAGCTGTTACCCAAACAGAAGAAATCAATATTACAGCCTCCATTTTAGCAAAACGTCTTGGCGCCAAAAAAACCATAGCCCGAATTGATAATCAGGAATATCTTGCCAAAGAAAACCGCGACTTTTTTGTTGGCCTGGGTATCGATTCAATGATTTATCCTGAGAAAATGGCCGCCAAGGAAATTATAAGCATGTTGCGTCAAACAGGGTTTACCGATCTTGTTGATTTTTCAGGTGGTAAACTGTCCCTGCTGGCCATTAAAATAGATCCGGGTTCGTTGCTCATAAATATGAGCATTTCCGAGATTTCATCCGAAGTTTATAAGCAGGATTATAAGCCTGTTGCACTTACCCGCGATGGTAAAACTATCATTCCTAAAGGTGAGGATACTTTTAAACTGGGCGATACCGTTTATGTGATCACCAATCAGGCTGGTATTAAATCGCTGATGAAAACCGCCGGCAAAGAATCGGTGGATATCACAAATATTATGATTCTCGGCGGCAGCCGTATTGGAAAACTAACAGCAAAGGATATCGGTAAAGGATATAACATTAAATTGATTGAGCAAAACCGCGAAAAAGCTTATCGTCTTTCTAATTATTTGAGTAATACGCTGGTTATAAATGGCGATGGAACCAATATTGAACTGCTGATGCAGGAAGGCTTAAAACGCATGGATGCTTTTATTGCCGTTACTGGCAATTCTGAAACTAACATCCTTTCATGTTTGTTGGCTAAAAGCTGCGGCGTCAAAAGAACCATTGCCGAAATTGAAAATATTGACTACATCAGCCTGGCCGAGAAAATGGGTATTGATGCCGTGATCAATAAAAAGGTAATCACTGCCAGCCGTATTTTCCGGCATACCATGGCTGGCGAAGTGTCGGTTATAAAATGTCTTACAGGTTCCGATGCAGAAGCGCTTGAATTTGTTGTTCAGCCCGATTCCAAGGTAACCCGGGGACGTATCCATGAAATTGATTTTCCTGAAGAGGCTATTATAGGCGGTGTTATTCGCGATAAGGTAAGTTTTATTGCCAATGCTGCTACCGAAATTCAGGCAAACGACCATGTAGTTGTTTTTGCATTGCCTAAAGCGTTGAACGAAATAGGGAAATATTTCAGCTAAGCTATGTTTAATTACAGATACATTTTAAATGTTATTGGGCTTCTGCTGGTTCTCGAGAGCCTTTTCATGATTATTCCACTTGTAATCTCAATACTTTATGGAGGAGGGGATGTTTATGCTTTTCTATATTCTGCAGGGATTACACTTACCGTAGGCGGCTTATTATGGTTATTTAACCGTGATATGGACAAAGAAATCGGAAAACGGGAGGGATACCTGATAGCTTCTTCAATATGGATTGTCTACTCTATTTTTGGAGCCCTCCCTTACTATTTTAGTGGTAAAGTTGATAGTTTCACTGATGCTTTTTTTGAGACAATGTCCGGTTTCACTACTACCGGGGCATCAATTATAGAAGTTGTAGAAACTTTACCACATGGTTTACTTTTTTGGAGAAGCCTGACTCATTTAGTCGGAGGGATCGGAATTCTTGTGTTAAGTATTGTTGTTTTGCCAATTTTCGGAACAGGCAGTATGTACCTGTATGGAGCTGAAACATCATCAGCTTCCATCGGTAAATTGCATCCTAAAATAAAAGATACTGCTGCAAGGCTTCTATGGATTTATATTGGTTTTGTGGCATTACTAACTGTTTTGTTCCTGTTTGGGGGTATGAGCATGTTTGATGCCCTTTGCCATTCTTTTGGAACTATAGCTTCCGGAGGATTTTCAACGCGGACATCAAGTATGGCAGAATTTTCCCCATATATACAGTATATTACATCTGTGTTCATGATAATTGCCGCAATTAATCTTAATCCTCATTATTA
>JAJYAG010000271.1 GCA_021779665.1 Bacteroidota bacterium
GAAAGTTTTCTACATTATGATGAAGGGTATCCAGCAGCTTCATATAACTTGCAAGTGTTTTCTGTTTTTCTTTCAGCGAAACCAAAGTCCAGTAAAGTTCTTCGGTATGCACCAAAACTTCGGCGGTTGTCATGGACTGTTGTTGTATGCTTACATCTTCTCCAATTCCTGCCAGTTTATTGCCATTGCGGATCCGTCCTCCGGCGTAGATGGGAACAGCTACTGAAATATTGCCAACACTCAACTGATCGAGCAAATTGAGAGGAATTGCCGGAACATAAGCAAACAAAGTTGGTGATTGCAGGCTCGCGGGATTACCGTCGTAAACCGGCAGGTTCATCTCGGGTGTTTTCCCCTTAATAAGATAGTCGTTTGCCTGCAGGTGTGTGGCCGAAGCGCTTACTTTCGGGAAGTAATTTGTAAAAGCGTTTTTACGCTGCTGCTGCGATGCCATCACTTCGAGCTGCGATTCCTTAATTTTTTTGTTATTTCGCAAAGCCATTTGTTTGCACGAATCCAGATTCAGGGATTGAGCATTTGTTTCGGAAGGCCACATCGAAAGCAGTGCAAGAGTAACAATTGCGGTTCCTTTTACGGGAATCGACCAGAATCCTTGCTTTTTAGGTTTATCCGAATACGCAAGAGAATACAGTATTGGAAGAATATACAGGGTAAGTACCATGGATATCAGCAGGCCGAAGCAAATCACGGTTCCAAGAGGTCCCCAAAGCGGTGAGCGGCTTAAAATCATGGGCACAACCCCCACTGATGCTGCTGCCGAGGTAAGGAATATGGGACGCATTCTGCGCTTTCCTGCTGCAATAGCTGCTTCATGAATAGGCATTTTATGTTTCTCGTGCAATTCCCGTGCATAGTCAATCAAAATAATTCCATTCCGGACAACCATACCGCAAAGACTTGAAATTCCAACAAAAGCGGTAATGCTGAAAGGATAGCCCATCAGCTTTAATCCGATGGCTGCTCCAGGAAGTGTTAATAACATGGCCGACATGATCAGAAGCGACAGCTTTTCCTTTTTAAACTGGAATAACATGATGAAGAATATCAGCACTATACTTAATCCCAGAGCAATCGTCATGGGTGTAAAAACTTCAACCTGACCTTCGTAATCTCCTCCGTAATTGATATAAGTACCTTCCGGCAGGGGAAGATTGTCAATCTGAGGTTTAATTTCATCGAAAATTTTGGCAGCAACTCCTGTCAGATCATTGTCAATCAAAATAGTCAGCGTTGGCGTTCCGTTGCGATGAACTATGGTTCCTTCGGACCATTCGGGCGTAAAGCTGGCAAACGAGCGCAACGGATTGGCCGAATAACTTGATAACGAGGTTATGTATTGATCTTCCAGGGTTTTAATGCTTTTTGGGCTTTGTTCCTCCTGCGAGAGCCGCACTTCTACCGGATAGTCGTTTTCCCAGATGGTGGTGAGCGGAACGCCATCCAATCCAACCATTAATGAAGTTGCCACAAGTCCCTTTGAGTAACCCAGTCGGTTTGCCTTATCGCGATCGAGGTTAACCTTAACGGCCTGCTGCTTCTGATCCCAGTCGGTGCGTGCCCAGGCAATGTGCGGCGTTTTCTTCAGAATACTGTCGACTTTAGCTTCAACTAATCTTATGTTCTTAACAGAATCGCTCGAGATACGTATTTCTACTGGCGCTTTATTCAATTGCAGAGCGAGAACCTTGAATTTAACATGTGCATTCTCAAATTTATCCGCATATTTTTCAGTGTAATCATTTACAATAGCTCGTGTGGCTTTGTCGGAAGTGGTGTTAATCAGCAACTGTCCATAGTTTGGGGCAGGCATATTGGGTGCATACGCCACCTGAAAGCGGGGAGAGCTAGTTCCTACAAAGCTTGTCACATTGGTAATCCGTTCATCTTTCAATAAAAGATTTTCCATACTGTCCATCACGCTGGCAGTGCTTTCGAGCGAAGAACCTGTCGGTAAATAAACTTCAACCGCAAACTGATTTCGTTCCAGCTCCGGAAATAACTGTTGTTCCGTAGTTTTAAAAAGGATTACAGCAAGAGCAACCAGAGCCAGTCCTATTCCAATTACAAGCTTTGTATGATGAAATGCTTTTTCGAGTGTTTTGTCGAACCAACCCTGAAGCCAGTCGAGGAATGATTTTCCTTTTTTGGTGCTGGTATTATCTTTCAACCCCTTTTTTATGAAAACAAAGTTGAGATAAGGCACCAGCAAAGTTGCCACTACAATGGATAAAATTAAAGCAATACCAACAACTATGGGAATTGTGCGGAGAAATTCGCCTGCAGTGCCCGGTACCATAAAACCCAAAGGAACATAGGTGGCAATAATTGCTAGGGTTGCAGTAACAATCGGGATAAAGAGCTCTTTGGCACTTTTAATGGCTGCATGCCAAGGTGAAATGCCGTGGTCAATTTTTTCGACATGGTTATCAATCACCACAATGGAATTGTCCACAATCATTCCTAGCACCAGAATCAACGATGCCAGTGAAACCGTATGCAGCTCCACACCAAAGAAGTATAAAAATGCAAGGGTAATCAATACCGATATTGGAACCGTAATACCAGCCACTGAAGCTACACGCAGAGGAAGTAGCAGCATGGTAACCAGAATAACAGCAACAATGGCTATGAAAAACTCTTCCATAAAGTTGCTCACCGAATCGTCCACATATTTCGGCAGTTCGGAGATTTTGGCAATTTCAATTCCTTCGGGACATGTTTTTTTGAAATTATCCAAGGCTTTATCCACATCTTTGCCAAATTCAACAATGTTGTTTCCAGGCTGCATTTCAAGCGAGAGCAGAATTGTTTTTTTGCCATTCTGACGAATATAATTCTCAGGATCTTCGTACCGGCGCTCAATAGTAGCAATGTTTTTCAACCGTACCACATTGCCTTTGGGATCGGAATATACAATCTGATCGGCCAGATCTTTCTCCGATTCAAAATTGGGCGGCAGATGTACTGCCAGGTTATATTGGCCATCTTTCAACTGTCCCGCATAATTCACCATGCCGTTCGATTGGTAAGATCCCAGCAGCGAAATGGTTTTTATGTTGTATTCGTTTAAAAGTTCAGGTTTTACATTGATGTAAATCTTCTCCTTTTGAAGTCCAAAATGTTTGATTTTAGATGTTGCAGTTATTTTACGGCATTCGGCCTCGAGCTTTTTAAGCTGTTCTTCCATTTCTTTGTAACTCTTCGAGTCAGACGAAAGCGTTATCAGTAAAGCTGATGTGTCGCCAAAGTCGGAATTAACTACCAGGGCAATTACTCCCGAAGGAAGAGTCATCTTCAGTTCGCTTAATCCGTGCTTTATTTTCGACCAGAACTGATCGGCATTATTCACATTATCATTCAACTCAACAAAGATGTACATGATGCCTTCCCTGGAATAGGAGTAGGTTTTTGCTTTTTTAATTTCCTGGTAACCAAAAATATAATTCTCAACCACCTTGGTGAGTTGTTCTTCAACTTCTTGAGATGTGGCACCGGGATAAACCCCCACAATCACTCCCTGGCGTATTGTAAACTGCGGAAATTCGTTGCGCGGCATCTTTTTCAGAGCCACCACGCCAATGGCCATAAACAGCGCTACCAGAATAATGACGATATTACGATTCCGCATGGCGGATTCGATGATGCTAGGTTTCTTGCGGCTCATTTTAATAACTTATTATACTGTTATCCGATAACTTTTCCTTCCCTTCTTTCACTATAACCTGTCCCGGAGCTATGCCGGCCACAATTTCCAGATTGTTTCCAAGGTAGTTACCCGTTTGAACAATTTGTTTTTTAGCGCGATTTGCTGATTTGTCTATCAGGTAAACATAGGTATTCCCATCGCTGTCTTTGCTCACACTTTGATAAGGAATTACAACTACTTCTTTCGAAGATTTCATGCTCAGCATAACGTCGCACACCATGCCAGGTTTTAGTTCCAGGTTTGGATTCTGAACGCTGATTTTTGCTTCATAGGTACGCGAGATCGCATCGGCCACCGGACTGATGTTGGTAACGAAACCCTCGAATGTTTTTCCATTAAGTGCAGATACCGAAAAAAATGCTTTATCACCTTTCCGGATTTTGCCAATTTCATTTTCGGGTACCGATATTTTCACATACACGATTCTTATTTTTACAAGCTCAATGGGAGCGGTGCTCAGGCCAATAGCCGACATGCCCGGCTCGATATTCCGTTTGCCGATTACACCGGCTTCGGGTGCCCGCATATCGCAGTTCTCCAGGTTGTTTTTCGAAACTTCCAGCGACGATCGGGCCTGTTCGAGGTTGGTCTCCATTTCCACCCATTTTATTTCGGGGAGACTGCCTTTTTCGTAAACAGTTTTTAAACGGTCATATGCATCTTTCGCCTGGTTATATTTTGCGAGGTTCATATCGTAAATGCTTTTAGGGTTTGCTTTCTCAACCGAGGCGAGCAATTCTCCTTTCTTCACTTCATCGCCGGCTTCCACATACACCTTCTCCACTATTCCCGACACCTGAAAGTTTAACGGAATGGTTTGCGAAGGTTCAATGGTCCCGCTGTATCGTAAATTGGTCTCGATGGTTGCCTGTTTTACCTCCTCAGCAGTTACAGGGATGCTTGTATTTGCAGGTTTTTCGGTGTTTTGTTGTTTCGACTGGCATCCGTAAAAAACGGCTCCAATAATTACCGTATAAAAAATTCTCTTCATAACTAACTATTATTAAATACTGAACGACCAGTATGTTTTATACTAAAAAAATTACTTCTTCAAAAGTTTATAAATCTCAAATAACTGTTTTTTAAGGGATTCTACCATTTTACTGATTGGATTTTTTTCGATGAAAGGGCCTGCTAAACCTACGAGGCTCGAAACATAAATCATAGATATGGTTTCCGTATCAATATCTTTTCGTATTTCACCGCGTTCGGCTTCCTTTTTCAGGAGTTGATTTATTTTTTGTGCCTCATCATTCATCAGATTGATTTTATCCTCGGCAAATCCTTTATAATGCCTGAAACTATCTGTGATTAGCGATACATAATTAATTGGAACAAATTCGGTATCGTCGATAATAATTTTACGAAGAGTTGCCTCTGCATGCTTAACACATTGCTCATTAAAATCGTGCAGCGAACCGTTTTCATAATCGAATTCAACAGGGACAATGCTCAGGTGTTTATCGATAACAGCTTTAAACAATTCCTCCTTACTTGTAAAATGGTGGTATAACGCTCCTTTGGTAAGGCCAATGGCGTTGCTGATATCGCTTATGGAAACCGCCTCGTAGCTTTTGGCTAAAAAGAGGTCAAAAGCTTTGTCTATAATATATTCTCTTGTATCATTCATAAAAAATACTAAACGACCGGTATGCAAAAGTAAATATTTTTTTCATATTTCAATATCCAAAACACTGTTGTCCGGGGAAAATAATTAGATCCTTCGC
>JAJYAG010000108.1 GCA_021779665.1 Bacteroidota bacterium
CATTCAATGCCAAAATTAAAGCTTTCCGATCTTGCTTTAGGGGTGTTGGCAATATTAGTTTTTTCCTTTTCAGACTAGCAAACATCTATGCTTAGGATCTCCCCAGAAATTCTGACTGATCCAGCCAGGATCAGGCATTAAACAGAACCCTTAAGAGAATTGCAGAAATGCATAAGAAAAGTCCCAAAGTGACTTCCGGTAATGAGAAAAAATCTGCCTGATATACAGCGGATTTATTCATGCAAAAGAATTTGTCCCAGAACTTTTCAGAATCAAAGACCAGGATTACTTTTTTGCAGATGCGAAGTTCATTGTTGCACTCCTGAAGTTCATGATTGCACAACAGAACTGCAATGTTCAACTTCGGAGGTACAATTTTGTACTGGCGATCAGCACTTATGTTCATCCAAAGTACTCCCTTACAGTTCAATTGAATAAACATGTTGTAACTTTGTTAAAACATGCAGCGATGAAGTCCTTTTTTGAACTTCATCGCTTTACTTTTTTACCTCAGAAGTTCATCCATTAGCATCAGAGGTAAAACCCGGTAGATATTTTCACCGTCGGCTGATTTTAATCCCGAAGACCACAATTCCGACAATAATTCCCAGAAGCAACAGTATCAAAAATAATGTACCTAATATGGGCGTTTTGGCCTCAACCTGTATCCTTACATTTTTGTCGTCGGATTGCACACGGGTGTTGTTTACAAAAGCTTCAGTTTTGATTTTTATTTCCTGAGCCCCTACACTGACATCATCGGGTGGTATAATGGTAACCATTACAGATTTTTCCTTCCCAGGTTCAAGCGACTTGATTACCTCCGGCACAATGTTGCTTTTCCAGTTCAATGGATTATCGCACGAGAGGGCAATATTGTCCAAACGCCTGGTACCATCGTTGCGAACAGTTATTTTCATTTTTACACTGTCGCCTGTTTTAATCTCGTGGTAAAGGCTGGGGGCGCGTACTTCGATGCGGCCAACGCCGCGTGGGATGATCTCCAGTTTGATTTTACCACCTGGGATATTCTGCACATCGGTAATAGTAAATTTTTTGTCGATATTCCCCATCTTGTCCAAAGTTTCTTTGGTTACAGCAATGGCATAAAATTCAATGGGTTTGTCGATCACCACCTCTTCATCGTCGCGTTCGGGCAGGTATACTTTAATGGCCAGCTTTCGCATATTTATTCCCTGGTTGAATTTGAGCTGTGAAAGCCTTGCATTGGTTTCGGGATCGTTAAACTCGGCATTTATCGGTCGGGGCAGGTTCAATATTACCAATTGGTAAACATCATCCGAGGCCGAGAACCTTTCCATGGCAAGGTCGTAGGTAGCCTGTGCCCCAAGGTTAGCTTCCTGAGAGAATTGTGATGATGATAAATCTATTGCATTGGCACTGGCATCTTTTTCGAGATAAATATTCTTCTTGTCAATGCGGCCTCCGTAATTCAAACTTACCTGCAGGCTTTCAAGGTCTTTCAAAAGTGTAAAATCAGCACTGGCAGTCGACCCCAGTTCAAGGTACGGCACATGAAACTCATAAGGTGTGCCTATAATGGTTACGTCCTGAATGTTTACCAGAGAAACATAAATGTTGTAAATCCGGCTCGATCGCATCTCAGGGGTAAATATATCGAAATGATCCTTGAACTGGTTTAGGAATTCCTGGTTTCCTTCCAGCGTACTTCGTAAAACAATCCTTACCTTTTTGTCACCTTTGCCTGTTTGATATTTTACGGCTTTGTCGATGGTAATATAGGATTGTTGCGCTACTAAACGCAATATCAGCTTTTGATAATCGACTTCGGTACTGAGCAATTCGTTTTTGGATTTATTGAATTCATCTTCCGAAATGGCCTTGTTATCTATCAGTTTTTTATTGTTCTCGTATTTTTGCTTACTCAATTCAAAAGAGGCACGAGCTTTTTTCAGGTCCAGGATAATGGTGGCCTCGCTCTCGGTTTGAGCAAGCAAAGGGAAAGCCAAAACAATCAGGAGAATGGCTACTTTTAATTTCTTCATAGGTTCAAATTTTTTAGAGTTGATCTTTGATCATCGTCAAAGTATTTGCTTTTTTAAAATTCATTCTGTGTATTTAAATTACTTGTTCTCTTTTTGCAAAATTGAGGGGCCTTATCTATCATAGCACTTAACATTTTGCCAATGGCCCTGCATTGTGACAAAAGATCCAGCATGGTTTGCTCGCTTATGTAATTATTTTCGAAAGCAATTTCAATCCAATGCTGACTTTTATATTGCTCTGAATCGGCATCGCTTAATTTATTTACAAAAAGGTTTTCGCACCTGCGTTTAGCCCATGAATCAGCAATTTGAGCCCCGATTAACCGGGACGACCTTCGGATTTGTTCCGTAAGGGAGAATTTTTCTTCGGAAGGAAAGGTTTTCGACAGGTAAAATATATCGGAGGCCAATGTCCTTGAGACTTTATACACCTGCAATTCTTTAAAGCTTTTTGCATATTCCATGGTTGTGCTTTTTTGATACAAAAATTTGTTATAAAAATGTAGGTTAAGCTTTGACTTAACGCGAAAATCATTGTTTGGTGTTGGTTTCTATCTCTTCGAGATAGCTTCTGTTATGCTTAAAATCCCACATGGTTTTTCGTTTGAGATCGACTACTGCCAACTGGTAGGTAATGTAGGCATCGAGGTAGGCAAGCTGGTTTTCGGAAAGCCGTTCCTGTTCAGTTGCCAATTGCTGGCTGGTGATGTCGCCGTTTTCGAACCTCATCAGGCTAACCTGATAACTTTTTAATGCAACCTCCTGGCTCTTCTTATGGATATCCAAACGATATCGTGCCTCGTCGATTGTCCTTACAATATCCCTGATTTCCTTAACAATCGATACAGTTTCGTTTTCCTTAATGAGCATAGAATTATTGAGCTGTGCTTTGGCCTGTTGCTCCCTTGATTTGCCTCTTCCCCAATCGTAAATAGGCAGGGAAAAAGTAAGCGTAATACCACGGTTAGGTGGACGCTCCGTTAAATTATCAAACGATGACCTGAAGAGCTTTTCCGATGAACCTTTGCCTACGGTGCTTAACCCGGTAATATCGTAATAGCCTGAGATTTTGCCTTTAAATTCATTTTCGCGTTTAGCACGATCAAGTTCTATTTGCTTGAGCTTTATTTCCAAATCCGACTCGTTTAGTTCCAACCGGTTTTTCAAACCTTCTTCCAGTGCTTTTTGCTGGTCTATCAAAAAAGTATCATAACCAAGATCCGTTATTATTTCAATTTTTTCGTCAATAGGCAGTCCTATTGTTTGTTTAAAATTGTCTTTTTCGCTCTCAAGTTTCCAGCTATATTCCGAAAATTTTGATTTATTAAGCGACATGGCCACTTCGGCAATTAACAAGTCTCCCTCAGGGATTCGGCCTGTTTCGGCTTTAAGTTTTGCAATACGGTAGGCTTCTTCGGAGTTTTTCAGTTTTTCGCCAGCAATTTCTTTTACCCTGGTAGCCTTGTATAATCCGTAAAAGCCCTCAGTAACGCGATATATTATGTTCATTTGTTCGCGGGTAAACAGGCTCATGGATATTTTGTACCTGTATTCCGCTTCTTTCAGGTTTTCGCGCAAAGCGTTTTTGGTAAATATAGGTTGCTCAAAGCCAATGCCAAACTGGGTATAAGCTTGTTTGGTGTTAAGTTTGAGATAATTTTGGCTTGCAAGCACCGTGCTGAGGTTTTCCCTGTACAGAAGAGAGTGTATTGCCAGGTTTCCGCCACTTGGAAGGATATAGGTAAATTTAAGGTCGCCGCCGGTTTGGATAGATCCCATGGAATTATAAACAGGCAGTCCGTCAGCCTGGTAAACAGGCGACACACTCTCGCTCCATGATGGTGTAAAAAGAAGCAAATCCAGCCTGGGCTTAAACATGGCCTTATTATACATGTAGGAGAATTGCATAGATCTGAGGTTCTCACTAAACGACCGGATTGTAAAACTTTCTTTCAAAGCAATACCGATGGCTTCATTATAACTGAGAATCCGTGTTTCCTGTGAATAAACGGCTGGATAAAGAAGAATTAAAAAAAGAGTAAAAATTTTGTGCATGTCTGTTTCAAATAAAATTCCATGAAAGAGAACAAAAACCACGCCTTTGATAGTATTAAGCTGTATTTTAAATATATATACAGATATTAGCTAAAATAAAACAGAGGTTCATCCAAAATAAACCGGAATAAAATGAGTAAGTGATTACACATTTTTACCTATATTTGCCCAAAACAGAAACCAAAATGCGCTTGTTCAGCAGAAGATCCATTCCGCCCAATTACATGCAGGTATTCATTGATTTTAACAAATCGCTGAAACTGATCAACGACAAAAGTTCGCTGATAAACATAACCATCACCCGGATAATTGAACTGGCCGCCCCTGAGCATGTTTATTTTTTTATGTTTAATCCCGATTCAACAAACTATGAGTTACAGGAATCAACCAGCTATTCAACAAAAAGAAAACTGCTTTTCTGTGGTGGAGACGGACTAGTAAAATGGTTAGTTCTCAATGAACGGCAGCTAAACATTTCGTTTGATCCGGAATATGCATCCATATATTCCGAAAACGATAAAACAGTACTCAAGGAACTTCACTGTAAAATTGTGTTTCAGCTCAAGGTTATGAATTCGTTGAAAGGTTTGGTGCTACTTGCCCCAAAAAAAAATGGCAAACCATATTCCGGCAACGAAACTGAGATTATTAAAATAATACTTGACAATGCTGCTTTGGCCATTGAAAATATAGCCTTCTTTGAAGAACAGAAAGAAAGCCTGAAAAAAATGTACAGGGCCGATAAACTTGCAGTAATCGGACAACTGGCAGCAGGAGCCGCCCACGAAATAAGGAACCCGTTAACAAGCATCCGAAGCATCATTCAATATGTGGAGCCGGAGATAAAGAACCCCGAAAAGCGCAAAATGATCAGCAATGCCATTGCGGAGGTCGACAGGATCAACGAAATAATCAAAGGTCTGTTATCGTTTTCGCGGTTAAGCGATGCCAATATGGAACCTTTCGATTTAAAGGAATTGCTCCATCAAACTATTTCACTCATAAGCAGTACTGCCTTTGCCAGGAATATCAACACAGCCATTTCGTTTCAACCCCGCCAGAGCATCATTACAGCCGATGCAGGGCAATTGAAACAGGTATTTCTGAATGTCGTCCTGAATGCGGTCGAAGCCATTTGCGAGGAAGGATCTATTGACATTTCGGTAAAAGGATCCGGGGAAGATGGAGGCACAGAGTTTTTCATCATTTCAATTAAAGATACCGGCTCCGGGATAACTCAGGAAAACATCGATAAAGTCTTTGACCCGTTTTACACGACCAAAGCTGAGGGTACCGGTTTAGGGCTTTCCATAAGTTACGGGATTGTGCACAAACACCAGGGAGAACTGGAAATTCGCAGTCTGCCCGGAACAGGCACCGAAGTAATAATAAAGTTGCCGGTAAAACCCAACAGCGAAAAAATTAAGCCAACCCCGACATGAAAGCAAAGATTTTAATTGCCGACGACGAAGAAAATATACGCAATATACTCAGTCACCTTTTATCGGACGAAGGATTTGAGGTATTGACAGCCAATGATGGCCTAAAGGCAGTTCAGGTAACGGATAAGGAAATGCCCGACATTGTTATCCTGGATAAAAACATGCCAAAACTGGATGGGATTGAGACATTGAAAAAGATCAAAGCTGCTCATCCGCATATCACAGTAATTATTATCACCGCTTATGGCGCCGTATCATCGGCAGTGGATGCCATAAAAAGCGGCGCATACGATTATATTGAAAAGCCATTCGATAACAAAAAAATTATTTTGCTTGTAAAAAGGGCGCTGGAACACCACCAGCTTAGCCAGGAAGTGAAAAATTTAAGAAAAACTATCGACAATAAATATTCTTTCGACAAAATCATTGGCATCAGCTCCAATATCAAACAGGTACTGGAACAGGTAAAAAGTGTTTGTGAAACCGACGCCACCGTTCTGATAACCGGCGAAAGCGGGACCGGAAAGGAACTGATTGCCCAGGCCATTCATTACAACAGTTTAAGAAAGGGCGGGCCCCTGATCGCTTTAAACTGCGGCGCTGTACCCACCCAATTAATAGAAAGCGAATTGTTCGGGCACGAGAAAGGGGCGTTTACCGATGCCCGGGAAATGCAAACCGGAAAATTCGAGCTGGCAAATAACGGCACCCTTTTCCTTGATGAAATTGGGGAAATGCCCCTGGATGCCCAGGTTAAACTGCTCCGGGTAATGGAAGAGCGAAAAATAACCCGAATAGGGGGTAAAAAAAACATCCCACTGAACATCCGGTTAATTTCGGCAACCAATATCAACCTGGAAGAAAAAGTTCAGGGAGGGGCCTTCAGGTTGGATTTGTTCTACAGACTAAACATTTTCACGATAACCATTCCTCCCCTGAGAGCAAGGAAGGAAGATATCCCGTTGCTTACTGAATACTTTGTAAATAAGTACAAACAGAAGCACAACCTGGATATTAACGGTGTAAATGCTGAGGCAATGGAAATGTTGGTTAAGTACCATTGGCCGGGCAATATAAGAGATCTTGAAAATGCCATTCAAAGCGCCATGATCGTAGCTAAGAAAGGGTGTGTTCAACCCGCACACCTTCCGGTAAGGGTAAATTATCCTGAAATATTCGAGAAAGAAACAAGGGTAAGTCCTGAAATGAAGTTGGCAAATATAAATGAAATAAGCTCCATGATGGAAAAGGAAGCCATTTTTGAGGCATTGAGGCAATTTAAATATAACAGGACCCTTGCCGCAACGGCGTTAAACATGAGCCGCAAAACACTGTTTAACAAAATGAAGAAATATGGGATGCTGGAGTGAAAAAGGTCATTTGGTCATTAGGTCATTCAGAAGTCATTTGTGGTCATCAGACAATAAATGATGCAATGCAATTTACAATAAATGACAAGAGGTAAATCAATGTCTTTGAATTAACAAAAAGCTGGCGCATGTGAAGTGGTATCTCAAATCCTGATAGACCTGGCTGAACGTATTCGTGTGATGGCCGATCGGGAGTGGAATATTCGTAAGACTTCTATCCTCTCGTTCTTAATGCGGTATACTATCAAATGGGAATCAAGGATGATATTTCTGTATATACGTCCTTTAGTCGCGAGCCACTTACATTCGGGGTGCAATAAATAAAACTCATTTAGTCTAAAGGTAAGCTCCATTAAACTGTGATTATAATTTTCTGCAGCCTGTAAACCAAATGTTTCAAAACCATATTCAAAGATGCTACGGATATCGTTTTCAAAGGCTGCGCTTAGCAATACCCTTTTTCTTTCTTCCACTTTTCGAACCTTTTTTCAAATTCTTCTGGTGTATAGAACGGTCCCTCTTCCGCTTTTTTAATGCCTTCGATAAACTCCTTATGAGTAAGTTTTACTCCAGGGATTACCCAGTTCTTTTCTTTGGTCTGTTTTACTGCTTTTGTTCTCATATCATTTGATTTCAAACATTGCAAAGATAAGAAATTTTAAGTATGCGAACTGAATGGACACAAATAATGACAGTTAATGACTCAATGACAATAAATGACTTTCAACAAATGACATTACTCCTCCTCAAATATAAATCCAGAAATTTATTCCGTTGTGAGTATTACCTGCGCTATCGCATAATTGCCGGAATGGGAAAGGGAAACATGTATATTTTTTACATGCAATTCCAAGGCAAGCGCTTTAGCGGCCTTATAAAGTACAACATCCGGTTTTTTACCTAAGGAGCCCTGCACTTCAATCTGTTTCCACGAAATGCCTTTGTCCCATCCGGTGCCTAATGCCTTCATCACAGCCTCCTTGGCTGCGAAGCGTGCCGCATAATGCTGGTATTTTAAAGGTTTGGTTTCACAATATTCAATTTCACCGGCTGTGAAAACACGCGGAATAAACCTTTTACTTTGTTCTGCCGATTTTTGCAATGCTGCAATTTCAACCAGATCGACGCCAACTCCTATAGTCATGTTAGTTTCTGATGTTAATGTTTATGGATTCTAAAAGTCGTAAGTAAGTAGTAAGTCGTAAGAAAATTAAACACTTAGCGAAAGATGGCCTGTTATTTATTGTAACGATCAGGCTGGCCTGCTTATTCTACTTAAATTCGAGTATGTCCGCCAACCGGATATCAGCAGAAGATGTACCGATCATGATGTCAAAACTGCCGGGTTCTGCAACCCACTGAAGTTTATCATTATAAAAAGACAGCATTTCTTCATCAATGGTAAATTCAAGACATTTGCATTCTCCAGGTTTGAGTTTTATCTTTTTAAAATCCTTCAATTCCTTTACCGGCCTAACCACGGATGCAACTCTATCTCTGATGTATAATTGTACTATTTCCTCCCCGGTACGGGACCCTGTGTTTTTAAGATCAAAGCTGACCTGAATTTTTTGATTTTCTTTCATAGACGTAGTACTTAGCTTTAAGTTTTCATAAGCAAAAGAGGTGTAACTAAGGCCATATCCGAAAGGGAACTTTGGACTATTAGATATATCAATATAACCAGTGGTATATTCGGTTTCTCCTGTGTGTCCTTCAGGTATTGGCCTGCCTGTATTAAAATGGTTGTAATATACAGGTATTTGTCCTTCGGATCGGGGAAATGTGATGGGTAACTTTCCGGAAGGATTGTAATCGCCAAACAAAACATTGGCAATTGCATTGCCAGCCTCACTACCGAGCCACCAGGTATAAAGGATTGCAGGTGCCCTATCGGAAATCCGGTTAAAGATCAGAGGCCTTCCGGCATGGATAAGAACAATTACAGGCTTACCGGTCGCACATAGTGCCATCACCAGATCCTCCTGTACTCCCGGTAAATGAATATCCGAACGGCTCCGTGCTTCACCACTCATATCCGATTTTTCACCGATACTTACAACAACAACATCAGCCTGATTGGCAACATCTATCGCTTCGATGAAGCCTTCGCTTGTGTCATCTGAAATACCACAGCCCTGAGCGTACATTAGCATAGAACTGTCAGTTACCCTTTTTTCGAGGGCTTCATACAGGGTAACTGTATCGCTGTGTTCAGGCCAATCTATACTCCAGGCTCCAAGCATATCTTTCTTTGATTTGACCAATGGGCCTATAAGCGCAATTTTTAATGATCTGTTCAAAGGCAAAATGTCTTTTTCGTTTTTAAGAAGCACAATGCACTTTTCAGCCATTTGTCTTGCTGCCTCGCGGTGTTCCGGATTGCATAAAGCCTCTTGCTCCCTTTGGGAGTCACAAAAACGAAAGGGATCGTCAAAAAGACCCATTTCGAACTTCTTGCGCAAGATCCTTTCAACAGCTTCATCGATCATTCTCATAGAAATCTTTTTCTTCTTAACCAATTCCGAAAGGTTTTCAAGGTAACACTCACCAGCCATATCCATGTCATTACCGGCAGTAAATGCCTTTTGTGCAGCATCGGAACTGTTTGATGCATAACCATGGTTAACCATTTCCTTGATGGAAGCCCAGTCGCTCACTACAAATCCCTCAAAACCCCATCGCCCTTTAAGGATATCGCGTTGTAAGTACCGGCTGCCGGTGGCAGGGATACCGTTTAAATCGTTGAAACCATTCATGAAAGTTGCAACCCCTGCATCCAGTGCAGCTTTAAACGGAGGAAGATACGTTTCCCATAACATCCGGAGGCTCATATCGGCAGAATCATATTCACGTCCGCCAACAGCTGCCCCATAGGCAGCAAAATGTTTCGCACAGGCTATCAAGGCATCGGTTGCTCCCAATCCTTTCCCTTGAAATCCTTTTACTCTGGCCCGGGCGACCTTGCCGCCCAGGCATGGATCTTCCCCCGCCCCTTCCATTACGCGACCCCATCGGGGATCTCGTGTAATATCGACCATGGGAGCAAAAGTCCAGTGAATCCCTGAAGCTGAAGCTTCAACAGCTGCGATCCGTGCCGACAATTCAACAGCTTCCATATCCCAGGAAGCTGCCTCTGCCAGCGGAATTGGAAATGTTGTTTTATACCCATGGATTACATCCAGAGCAAATAACAGGGGGATCTTCATTCTGCTCAGCATGGCAGCCTCCTGCAAAGCTTTAGTATGTTCAACGCTTTTTATATTTAAAAACGAACCCGCTTTCCCCTCACTCGCAATCTTGAATAAGTTAGTTTCTCTATCTGAAACAGGCCCTGTAGCTAAGTTTCCTGAAATTTGATTTAGTTGACCAATTTTTTCATCCAAGGTCATAAGCTTTAGAAGAGAGGCAATCCGTCGATCGGTCTTCGTGGGCAATACGCCAAATAATCGAAGAATTCTAGTTTTAAAAGGAATTCTCATGCATTATCAGGATTAAAGAATTGTGCTACTAAAATGATTTTCATAATAAATACCCCCTAATCCCCCGATACGGCCCGATACGGGGGACTTACGCTACTAACTAAAGTTTTCTTATAATATATAGTTTAGCAATTAACTAAAAACGAAGTGGCAAAACATGTTTCAATGGTTTTAATACACCCTTTTTAAATAATCCGATGTTGAAAACCTATGTTTCATCCAGTTGAAAATACCGGATACAACATCCTTTGCTTTTGAAGTACGCAAAATATTGGAACCGAAATTAATCGTGGTACACTTGCGACTGTAAAACAAATAGATCTTTAATTCCGTGTTAGTTGTTAAAAAACCATCATAATCACTAATCGGGGAATTCCTTTTCGCTTCAATTATCTTTGGAACATTTTCATTATTAATAAATAAAAAATGTGACCCCCAGTATTCAGGCCACGTTCCTCCATTTAAATAAATATCTTTACCAATGCAGTGCTCAGATAAAGGCCCGCTACCATGAGGGTCAAATATTACAATATCAAAGACCTGATCAAATTCCCGGAGCATATTAACGGCTTTTGTAAAAAAGCCCCTTTGGCACACAAAATCATCTTCCAGAATAACCGTAAGACCTTCCTCTTCCTTTATATCTTCAAGCGCATTTGTATGGGCTATCCAACATCCAACAACCCCTTTTTGCCTATGCTGATGCATTTTTCCCTTTAAATAAGGCTGGCACCCATTTTTTAGAAAAGCTTTATGAACCGGATTTTTCCCATCATAAGTAACACCGGGTATCCACTTTTTTTCGCATTTTAAGTTGCACAATAATGTTCTCAACAGAAACCTTCTGATGAAATCTTTCTTTAAGCTGATGTATTTAACTGATTTAATATTGATGTTTGAGGTTGAGATCATGTTAAGGTTTTGGATAAAGCAAACTTTTAACCTGAAGGTTTTTTCTATAACATACAATTTAATTGGTTTTCAAAGTTTGAAAATCCGGGTTTATTACAAATACCTTTTTTTTGATTTTAGACACTTAAATTTGATTACAACTCAATTAGCTCTTTACATCCCTTGTTTAATTTACACATCCTTTGCATGTAAACTCTGAAAAGAAGGCTCTACTGCACATTATAACCCAACAACCCGCAACTCGTAACCCATAACACGTAACCTCCTTCAGGTTGTTCCTCCGGTGCTTATCCTCCGATATTAAAGAACTTCTTTCATTCCTTTTTCCTTCATTCCTTCATTCCTTCATTTCCCAATTCTTACCCACATTTACCCAAACTGGGAAAAAATGTATAATTTTTATTGCCAAACCGGCTCATATCCCGACCTAAAAATTTAGCCCATAAAAACTAATAAATTGAATATTAGATACATGAACAAAACGGCATAATGCTTGAATTCTATCCCCAGCAAATATTTAACTTGCTTTTAATTTTAACTTTTATCCTATTCTTCATTTTTTATTCATAATTCTTTCATTAGATTATATATGCTGCAAACCATCAATTTAACAAAACGTTACGAAGACGGGAAACTCGCCTTGGACAGCCTTAACCTTGAAATAAAAGGAGGAGAAATATTTTTTCTTTTGGGAGCAAACGGTGCAGGGAAAACAACCACCATAAACCTGTTACTCAATTTTATAGAGCCCACAATCGGCGAGGCATACATTAACGGAATTGATGTTTGTAAGGACCCGCTGGAGACCAAAAAACATGTATCGTACGTATCGGAAAATGTTATGCTGTATGGTAATTTCTCAGCACGGCAAAACCTGGATTTTTTCGCAAAACTTGGCGGTAAAAAAGATCTAACAAAAGCTGATTATTACAACATGCTGCGAAAAGTAGGACTACAGGACGACGCCTTTGAAAAGAAACTTAAAACATTCTCTAAAGGAATGCGGCAAAAAGTTGGGTTAGCCATAGCCCTTATTAAAGATGCAACAAATATTTTACTCGACGAACCAACATCAGGACTTGACCCCAAGGCGGCCGCAGAGTTGGTAGCACTTTTGAAGGAACAGAGAGACCAGGGGAAAGCAATTTTTATGTGTACGCATGATATTTTTCGGGCTAAAGAATTGGCCGATAGAGTTGGGATAATGAAGGAGGGGAGGATGGTGATGATGCTTGAAAGGGAAAGATTTCTGAAGGAGGATTTGGAGAGGATTTATTTGGATTTTATGCAGGAAGTTATAAATTAAAATCAGCAACAATGGTTTGGCAAATTTCAAAAAAAGATTTTTTAAATAATATTATTACTTCAAGATTTATAATTAGTTGTTTCATATGCTTATTGGTTATTCCCTTTGCAATTTATATCAATATTTATAATTACGAAAACGAAAAAAAAGTATATGAGACTGAGAAAGATCGTATTGAACAGGAGTTAAAAAATGTAAAAGTTTATTCTTTTTATCGTCCTGAGATATTAAGAGAGCCTGAACCATTAAGCATATTTTGTAGCGGTATTATTGAAAACATAGGGAATTCTATCAAAATAAAATTTAAAGAAAAGCCAATGTTTATGGACAGGAATACTCAGGAAAGAGAAAATCCTCTCCTGAGCTCTTTTTTTAATATTGATTTCATTTCAATAATTGCAATTTTATTATCTCTAATAGCATTAATATTTTCATATGACGCTTTTATTAAAGAAAGAACTGACTGTACATTAAAACTCATGTTAATAAATTCAATAAGTAAAACAAAAGTTTATATTGGAAAATTTTTCGGCATTACCTTAACAATTTTGCCTATTCTTTTTATATGTTATACATTATCAATTTTGTTAATTGTAATAAACCCTAATATTAGCTTCGGAGTTAGTGAGTGGGGACGTATTCTTTTACTTTTTTTTATTAGCATTTTCTATTTCATGGTATTTGTTGCTTTAGGCTTCTTCCTTTCTGTTGTCATAAGAAATTCTGTTTCAAGTATTATAATATCTCTTTTGTTATGGATTTTATTCTTATTCATTGTTCCTAATGTAAATATCTATATTGCTGAATTTTATGTAAAACCAGAGAAGTTGGCCCTATTGGATTATGAATTTCAAAAGATTGATGATGATTATTTGAAGCATTCTCAGACATTTGAAAAAAAGCTTCAAGTTCCTTCATACCCTATAGTATCATCTGGCCCAAATGATGATGGGGGATGGCAAGTGACTAGAACGTCCATAGAATGCATTGAATATTATCATAAATTGGCAAAATTTCAAACAAATATACTATTGGAAAATGCGAGTAAAAAAGAAAAGCTACAAACGCAACACATAGCTAATTTAATAAAACAAGCTAATCTTGCACGATGGATTTCCTGTATATCTCCAGCAGAAATTTTTAAGCATTCTTCGACCTCAGTATGTTTTACAGATGCAAATTCTTATTGGAATTTCATGAAGCAAGTTCAAGAATATTATGAAAGTTTTATTAAATCAATTCTAAAAGACGAAATTATTAATTCCTTGCAATTTGTTACTCCAATAACGAAAGAAAATATACTTACGGCCGATGAAATTATAAGTCAGGCTAGTAATGGTAAATATAAAACCATTGATGAGGCAAACATAGCTCAACAGAGTTTAGGTATTATCAGAAAAGCTATATATACTGACAATAAGTTTCCTAAATTAGATGTAAACTACTATTCCAATATAGATTTTAATAAATTTCCCAGCTTTTCTTATCCAAAGTATGGAGTAGAGAAAGCAATAACTAATTCCTTAACTTATTTAGGAATTTTAGTTTTAATGTTACTAATACTTTTAGCTATAACTATTTTTAAAGTTAGAGTCTATAAAATATAATATTTAGTTACCAAACTCATCATATAGCAATGTTAAAATTAATCATCATAAACGAGTTGCACAAAAATATTTTAAGTTTTAGATTTCAGATTTCAGCACTGATTATAGTATTGTTATTCTCTTTAATATCAGTTCAACATATAAACAGTTGGAAGGAAGAAAGCGAAATTTATAGGAAGCAAACTAACGAGATTTTTGAAAGAATAAGAAGTAAGGCTGAATCAAGTATTTCTGATTTAGCTACTGAGGACATTGAATTTATTCAAAAAATTAGAAAAAATTTCTTTATTTCTGATTGTTCTGAAAAGCAGCTTCCAACAAGGTTCAAATATAACGCTTTCTTCGTCAAAGATTTTTCGAATAATAAATCCATTAATAATCCCTACCTATCAAGGGGGCAGAAATTAGACTGGACATTTATACTTACCTTTATTATCAGTTTTATTGTTTTATTGTTTACTTTCGATGCCATTTCAGGTGATAAGGAAGATTTTATTTTGAGATTAGTCTTTTCTAACTCAGTTTCCCGTAGTTCAATATTACTTGGCAAGTATATAGCTGCAATCATATCGGTTGTCATTATTTTATTGACAGGAATTTTATTATATCTTCTTGTACTTATCACCACTAACACTTTAGTATTAGATATTAATTTAATTTACGAAATACTAGGCTTTTTTATTATAGCCATATTATACATTTCGTGTTTGGCAGCATTTGGATTATTGTTCTCAACATTCGCCGAAAAAACAAATATTAGTTTATTGTATGTATTAGCTTATTGGATTTTTATTACAGTAATAATACCAAATAGTACACTCTTTATTGCGCAAAAAGTGTTTCCAATAGAGTCAACAAAACAAGTAGAGGTAATTATTAATCAATTAAGGGATCAAGAATTAAAGAATGCGCCAAAAGAAGTAAAAATGGTCAACTTCATGGATTTATCATTTCCAGCTCATAAAATTTCCGCAGAATTTTATACAAAACTTTCTAACAAGGAAATGAATATCAAAGATGCTCACTTTCAAAAAATGTTTAACCAATTGGAAAGAACGCGTTTATATACCATTTTATCTCCATCCAGCCAGTTTAGTTATGCCTGCGAAGGATTGTTGGGTGGAGGATATCTAAGGTTCCGAAAAAATTGGGAGCATCTTCATATTTATCAAGTGCAATTCTTTGATTTCTTCAAGAAGATAGATGCGAAAGATCCACAAAGTCCTCATTGGTATAACCCTGTCGCACCTATATCTACATCCAGGAAACCAGTATCTTTTGAAGAAATTCCAATTTTTCAGGAAAAGAATATTCAATTGTCTATGAGGATAAGATATTTGTTATTTCCATTGTCAATTATTATTCTTACAATTATATTGGCACTTACTGTTTGTTTTTGGAGATTTTTAAGATATGATCTACGATAAGAGAAAACTTCTCATTAATAATATAAATCTTATTTCTCTACTTTTAAATTAAAAACTTTACTTGAATATATCTATATTTTATTAGGTGTACCTAAAACAGTTTTTTCAATTAATTTGGAAAGTCTCAGAAAATCAACCAAATTTTCAATTACAATGTCATCATCATCAAATTCTATATCAAATTCATCTTCGATACAGGAGATAAAAGTTATTGCTTGTTGTGATTGACTCATAATAATATGAAGATACTTATTAAGTATGTTAACTGATTCCTTATTCGTGTTAGGATCCGCTATAAATGTTTGAATTATATCTACTAAAAGGCAATTTATTTGAGTTCTGTCCATTTTTCTGTTTGTTTTGAAGCTGTTTCAATTTCTGACTTTCTTCTGTTAAGTAAATGCGTATTATAAATATTTAGTCTTTCTTTGCGAAGAAACTTTCAATTAAGTTCAAAATTAATGGATCATTTTTTTTATCCAATATATCAATAACCGGTAATTGTAATTGAGTGGAAAAATCTTCTAATTTTTTATTAAATTCATCAGCTTTTATAAAATTATAATCAGCATACCAATTATTTGACGTTTGATGAAAATTTCTATTCCAAGGAGTCATCACACAAAATAAAACCTTGATTTTAAAAAAGGCCCTTACAACATTAAATGTTTCCCGTATATCTTCAAGAGTATCAGATGGATTAATAGCGCAAATAGCAGCATCTGCCTGAATTCCACTGAGATAATGTAATGAATTAAAATGATTCGATTCTGAGTCAGGGGTCGTGTTTTTAGGAATTATCCATCCTTGTGTACCACTAATGATAATATGAGGGTCACAGTAATACTCTATTGCCTTTAATACATTGTTTATCATAATAGACCATTTATCTTTGGATAATTCTATGTGCCCTCCGTATCCATATGGAAAGGAAAATTCGGCTCCTAACATTTTACCTTGGGGCTCTGTGGACAAATGACTAACTCGATAACCTTCTCTTTTTAGTATTTCTCTTATTCTTAGCTGTGTAGTGAATTTTCCTTGTCGGTTACTAGTTCCAATAACAATGAGAACCGGTTTTGATACAGTTTTAAAATACCTAAAGTTATAGAAATCATTGAAATGATTTTTGTTAATAATCTGGCAATAAACATTTTCACTTAGTAAAGGATTTTTATTTACAATGTCTTCTGCCAGAGTTTTGCTGAAAGTAATAATAAGTTTATTGGATGCAATTGCTTCATAGAGTAAATTATCGCCAAATATGATGTTTCCTTGAAAAAGCTGCTCATTATAAAATCCTAATAGAATTGAATCGAAGCTAGAAAAATCGTCCTTACCTAAAGCCCAATCTTGAATAGGCAAATGTTGAGGCCTTTCTTTTTTGTCTGATTTATTACTGAAGGTTACTTTTCGAGGAAAATCAAGAAGCTTTTTTAAAGGAATGACACAATGTTCATGAAACTCTACCAATGTATTAACTTCTTTTTCAGATACAGGAAATGCAGCTAAACCTTTTTTGTTTTTTAAGATATCATTTACAAAGTATTTTTCAATAATTTTATCTGTAGCTGAACTTAAAATTGTGGGTATGGAATTTACGCTATGATTATTAAAAGTTTGGACAGGACGTATATCCTTATCTGAATGTTTTATTAAATAATCTTTGAGTTCTTTAATGGAATTAAACTTATGTTGAGTAGCAATCTGTGCTACTATACCAGTGAAATGAGCACATGCAAAACTGGTTCCTTCTGATAAATTATAACTATTATTAAGCGCTGGAAGTCTTTGCAAGGTTCCTTTAGCCAAAAATTCGATAGGATTATTTTTAAGAGTTCCATATTGCAATTTTTTCTTTACAAGTCCTGTTGTAACTCCAAATACTTTGTCGAAGTATGCAGGATAACACTCACTTTCAATACGATAGTGTGCTGAAGAGCAAATGGGTATATTATAGTTAAAAGCTTTTTGGCATAAATCGAAAAGTTTAGGGGATGGATTGGAAGTCCTTACTCCCAAACTTAAATTGATTAAATTGATTTCCTTTTGATTTATACACCAATTTAATGCCTCACATAGAATATCCTCAGTTGTAGTTAATTCTTTATGAAATACTTTGACAATAACAAGTTGCGCATCAGGAACTATTTTATGAATGATACCGGCCACTCCGGTGCCATGACCAATAGCATCATTATAATCTGATCCAATAGTAATATTACTATTTTCAAATTTGAAAGATAAACCGGATAGTAAACAATCCTTAAATCTGTTATGAGTTTTTTCTATACCACTGTCAATAATTGCTATTTTCATTCATAAAATAATTAAGTTTAAGTAACAAAAGAAGATAAATAATATTCCGTTTTTATAACAAACTAGTTATATATTTACTTTTTCTAATATTGATGAAGCAATATATTGCCTTCCATGAAACCCAAACGGAGCATGCCTTTGTGGCATTTCGGGTACTTTGCATTCAATTGAGAAATCAATAGCAATATCAATAGGGGCATATTTTATATCATATTCAAGAAATATATTTCTGTATTTTCTGCAAACTGCCATGTCTTCTGCTTCACCATATATGAAAGGGCAATATTTCTTAGATATTTCCAAAAACTTTTTACTTCGCAAACAAAATCCCCCATTTCCAACTCGATTGTAATCTTTAAGATATGGCCAAATGTCTATTTTTTCGACAGGCCAAGGTGCACCAATGTAATCATATGCAAAAAATTTGGAATTCCAACTGGATGGATTAATTATAAACCCATCAGGTTCAATAATTAAGCAATGACTAGTAAAGACATAATCATCTAATTTCTTTACTTTAAAATAGGCGTAGTCGAGATAGCTTAATTTATTTATTTTTATAAATTCAATATTATTTTTTAAACCTTTGGGTTCCCTGAAACTTAATAGTTTTATTGAATTAAATTTAATGTCTTTTGACGAATAGATTAGAGCTTTTAAAGCAGACTCTGGGTCTACGCCATCGATTGTTATTAAGGTTATATCATTAAGTATTAACATAATATTATAGTTTACTATTAGATAATTTCTTACTTTCAAGTTCTATAGAAATTTTTCTAATGACTTCCTCCGTCAATATATTATTCATACAATCATTATTGTTTTTACAATAATGATTACCATGCATAAGCAAAAAATCAATACAAGGAGAGCATTTAAAATTTAAAAAAATATTCGAATTTGCCTTATGTCCAACCATATCAGGACTAGTTGGTCCAAATAATATTATACCTTTAACTCCTACTGCAGGAGCGACGTGGTTTAGAAATGAATCAACTCCAATTAAAAGTTTGCTATATTTTAATAGAATCATTACACCTCTAATACTTGTTTTTCCTCGTAAATCAATGGTGCCTTCGATCTTTTTTTCGTGCTTTTCCCCAACCTGGATGAATGTATATTCAGGAAATGCTTTCACAATTTTCTCCCATCGATCAAAGTGCCAATTCTTAAAATCAGAGCAACTTCCTTGTCCTTGGATAATAATCGGATTTTTAAATTGCGATATAAATTCTTTTACTTGTCGGCATTCTGCTTCCTCAAAAAAAACTTCAACTTGTTTATTTTGCACACTTATCTTCAACATATTGGAAATAAGATCAATTGCATGAACATTTAAATGATTTTTGCATGGTATTAAATGTCCCCAACAACATTTATATATAATATCATCTTCAGAAAAATATTTATATGAAATTGTATCCTGAACTGAAAGGAATGTGTCGACGTAAGGATTATTTAATAATACCTGATAATGATTGTAATGAAAGTATAAAACTATCAACTCACATTTTGGATATTTTTTTTTAATTTCTCTTAGACTTGGCGTTAATAAAATCACATCTCCCAGTCCACCCCAAGTGATAATTCCAATTTTTTTTGGATATCTCATTTTAAATTATCTCTTGAAGGAACCTTAATATTGTAGTCGTAACTAATCTTAATTATTCCCTTTTCGAAAAGCTCCTTACATTTTTCTACAATAGTAAATTTTGCACTATCGTATGATGAAAAATTATTTTTCCATTGATCAATAAGGTTCAATATTGTTTTTTTGCCATTAATTTCTCCAAGAAAGGCCATTGTGTGGATAATTCGGACTAAGCTGACCCCCTAAAAACAGTTCCTAAATTAATTAAATTAGTAAAGAACCAAGTATGCCATATCGGCAGATGCTGACCCCCTTATCTGATAGAGGGCTTGTTTTTTGGTAAGGGCGGGCGGGCGGCGGTTTGTTTTCGGAGCATGCTGACCCCATCATTTTTTGATTAACGATGTTGATTGTTAATTCTTTTCGGAGCATATTGACCCCTTTCAAACATTTATCAATCGCAATCTTTTTCGGAGCATGCTGACCCCTGCCTTTCGAAAGACAAAATCCTGGTATTAAGTGCGTTTCGGAGCAATTTGACCCCTTATCTGATAGTCTGTAGGTTTTAATTTCTTTAGCGATTTTTTATAATCCTAAGGGCAAAGAAAGATGGCTGGAAAAATAAAACCTATGAGTCAGATTAAACAATTGTTACAATTACATGCACAGGGCAATGGAATAAAATTTATTGCTAAAACACTTGGCATAAGCAAGAATACGGTAAAATCTTATTTAACCAGGGTAAAGAGCCTGAATTTAAGTACCGACCAGCTCCTATTGATGGATGATGTTGAACTGGAATCCAAATTTCATTCGGGCAATCCGGCCTACAAGGACCAACGTTTTGACCATCTTAAAGACCAACTGGATTACTACCATAACGAGCTTAAAAAAACAGGGGTAACCCGCTATTTGCTATGGGAAGAGTATAAACTATCCAATCCGAAGGGTTATGGTTATACACAGTTCGTATTCCATCTTAACCAGCAGCTAAAAGCCCGAAAACCTTCTCTGGTGTTAACACATGAGCCTGGTCAGAAGTTGTTTGTTGACTTTGCAGGAAAAAAGCTTTCGTACGTTGACAAACAAACCGGCGAAATTATTGAATGCCCTGTATTTGTGGCCTCTCTGCCTTATTCGGACTATTGCTTTGCTATGGCCGTAAGAAGCCAGGGTATCGAAGATTTTATCCATGCATTGCAAACCTGCCTGAAATTCCTGGGAGGCAGTCCTAAAATACTGGTGCCCGATAACTTAAAAGCAGCCGTAATAAAAGCTTCCAATTACGAGCCCGAACTTAATCAGGCCCTGGAAGATTTTTGCAATCATTACAACATAGCCATTGTTCCTGCCAGGGTAGCCAAACCCAAAGACAAAGCCCTGGTCGAAAATCAGGTTAAACTAATCTACACCCGGGTGTACGCCAAGCTCAGAAATCAGACTTTTTTTGATTTATCCTCGCTAAATGAAGCGATAAGGGAGAAAATACAAAACCACAATCAAACCCGGATGCAACAAAAGGATTACTGCCGCCAGGAACGTTTTTTGGCCAATGAAAAGCCCTTGCTTCAACCTTTGCCCCAGGAAGATCACCAAGTTAAGTATTATCGTAATTTAAAGCTCGAAGCCAACAATTATATCTGCTTACGATGCGACCAACATTATTATAGCGCCCCGTACCAGTACATCGGACAAGAACTTAAAGTTATTTACACCCGCTCCATTGTTCGCATTTATTACAAGGACCAGATGGTTGCCATTCATCCAAGAAATTACCAGAAAGGGAAATATACAACCGTTGACGATCATTTGTGTTCCACCCATCAGCATTACAGGAAATTGAGCCCTACATATTATATTCACCGGGCCGAAAAAACCTCGGAACTCCTACACCAAATCATTACAGGCCTTTTTGAAGGAGGGCGGCCTCCCGAACAAAACTATAAAACCTGTGATGGATTATTTAGCCTGCATTCAAAAACCGACCCGTTAATTTTTACCCAGGCATGCAAAGAGGCTATTAGCTGCAAATGCTACTCCTACAGGTTTATTTTAAAAGTGATTGAGAATCTCACCCGCAACGGTCAGCCGGAACCCATTGATGAGAAGCCCTCCTCAAAACACGGAAACATCAGAGGAAAAGAATTTTATGAACAATTATCCATTAAATTTTAATTTTTATGAAACATCAGATTGAAACAAATTTAAAAGAACTCCACTTAAGTGGCATGGCCCGAAGCTGGCAAACGCTTTGCGAAACCAGGCAAGCTCAGGAATTAAGTTTTAGTGAAGGACTACAGATCCTTCTGCACAGTGAAATGGAGGAACGTCAGAATAACCGCTTCGACAGGCTTCTCAAAGCAGCTAAGTTCCGTTATCAGGCGAGTGTCCCGGAAATAAACTTCGACCCTTCAAGAGGTTTGGATAAAGGACTACTTACAGAGCTGACCTCATGCCAATACATCGAAAAAGGAGAAGCCGTACTGATTACAGGCGCTACAGGTAGCGGAAAAAGTTTTTTAGCTTCGGCATTAGGCCATCAGGCTTGTGTAAATGGGTATAAAGTGATGTATTTTAATACACAAAAATTTATGATCCGTTTAAAAATGGCACGTCTTGAAGGAAATGTTTTAAATTATTTTGATAAACTTGCAAAGTCTCCTTTGCTAATACTCGATGACTTTGGCCTGACCCATTTAGAAAAGCAGCAGCAATTTGATTTAATGGAAATAATGGAAGACAGACATGGTCGGGCATCTACAATAATAGCAAGTCAACTGCCGGTTGCCAGTTGGTACGATGTAATCAGTGACGCTACCATAGCAGATGCAATTTTGGACCGCTTAATACATACATCACACAGGTTCGAATTACTGGGAGATACATTAAGGAAGAAAAGGAAATAATGTCAGTTTTATCTGTTCTTTGAAATTAAAACCTCAGGGGGGTCAACATCTCCGAAAAGATCG
>JAJYAG010000109.1 GCA_021779665.1 Bacteroidota bacterium
CACCATTATCGACAATGGCGATTCGGAAGATATTATCGACCTGATCCGCTCCGAACTTAAGTTCAACAGCAAGGACAAGCGGTTTCCGAAGAAAGGCCGTATTTACGATATCATATCCTATTCGCGCAATAAGAAAAGCTCCATCGCCGAAATCATCAAAAAACAATACAGTGGTTTGGAGGAATACATTCCGGCCATTGAGCTGATATACTCGGGTTACACGAGGTATAAAAAGATCAGCCAGATACTGGATTTTGACGATCTGATGGATGTCCTGAACGAGTCGCTTAAAAATAACCAGCGTTTTCGCGAAGCAATGCAGAATGCCTATCAGTATGTGATGGTTGATGAGTTTCAGGATACAAACGTGGTGCAGAACGAAATTGTAAACCAGATTGCCGGTAAGCATCGCCGCATTATGGTGGTAGGCGACGACTCCCAGAGTATTTATGCATTTCGCGGCGCGGAGTACGAGAATATTTTGCGTTTCCCGGAAGTTTACCCCGACTGCCTGGTTGTAAAAATTGAGGAAAACTATCGCAGCAATCAGCATATACTCGATTTCACAAACAGTATTATCGACAATGCCATTGTGGGCTATAAGAAAAAGCTTTTCACAAAAAACAGGAACAAGCATTTGCCGGTTATTAAACGCACTTACAACCAGGAAGACGAGGCAGTTTTTATTGTTGATCGCATTGTCGAGTTGAATGAGCAGGGCGTTGCTCTTGATCAGATTGCCATTCTTAACCGTGCCGACTGGCATAACCGTTACATTCAGGCCGAACTGAATAAACGTGGCATTCCTTATGTGGTAGTGGGCGGATTTAAGTTCAACGAGCGCATGCACATCCGCGACATGGTTGCCTATTTGCGCCTCACGTTCAATCCTGCCGATGCAGTTTCGTGGCACCGCGTGCTAAAGTATATCGGCGGAATTGGTCAGGTTACCGCAAGCAGTTTGATTGCAACTCTGCAACGTTCAAGTAATTTCGAGTTTGAAGTGTTTAAGCAACGCAAGTTTTACCAGGAACTGCTGGAGTTGGGTAGAATGTTGTCGAGAGCCAGTCAGCCGGAGTTTACATTAACTCAAAAAATTGAAATTATCCGTGATTATTACGCTCCTTTGCTAAAAGCCAGGGAAGACGATTATCTTACCCGCATGCAGGATGTGGAAGTTCTTTTAGACCTTTCGCGCAAGTACAGGAGCCTCGATAGCTTTTTGAGCGATTTTGCCCTCGATCCGCCTTCGAACCGGATGGCCGATCAGTCGCGGCCTTTTATCAACGAAGGTGAGGAGGCTGGAAAAGTAACTGTGAGCACGGTTCATTCGGCCAAGGGTTTGGAGTGGTATGCTGTTTTTATTCCTCATGCTCTCGATGGGATGTTGCCCTCCAACAGGGCTGTAAATGTTGAAGAAATGGAAGAGGAGCGCCGCTTGTTTTACGTGGCTTGCAGCAGGGCGAAGGAGGAGCTTTATATCACTTTCCCGCGTAATGTATTTGCCTACGATGCATTTTTTCATTTACCTTCGCGATTTTTAATCGGCATCGAAAGGGAAAAGTATATCTTTGAACATTAATTCATTAAATATATGGCAACCATCGTTTTAAAAGACCCAACCGTTCATCCCACCAATGAAATTGTCTTTTCTTTTATAGGAGAAAAAAAAGTTTTGTGGGAAATGCTACATCAGAAACTAAGTGATGAGTATAAGGATATTGCTGCAGAATGGCGATACTATAACGATGGGAAAAGCTGGTTATACCGTGGCCTGAAAAAGGATAAAGTTATATTTTGGGTCGGTGTTTTTCAGGATTACTTCAATGTTACATTTTATTTAAGCAAAAAAGCTGAAGAGCTCATCGCAAACAGCGAGTTGCCTGTTAAAATGAAACAGGATTTTGAAGATACAAAGGATCAGAAATTTCGTTCCATATCTATAATGGTTTCGAATGAAGCTGATATTGATAACATTCTAAAACTTGTAAAAATTAAACTGAAAGTAAAATAGGAGAGAAGTTGCATGATTGGTGCGGTAATTTTTGATATGGACGGGGTGATTATCGACTCGGAACCATTATGGGCCGAAGCGCAGAAGGAAATATTCACTGACCTTGGAGTTGAGTACAGCGAAGAGCTGGCCACAAAAACTGTCGGGATTGGCACTTACGACACCATCGATTTCTGGTATCGTCAGAAACAATGGCAAGGCGTAAGCTTCCAGGAAGTTGAAGAAAGAATTCTGTCGCGCATGCAGGTGCTTATTCGTGAAAAAGGAAAGATGATGAATGGTTTGAAAGAAATGCTGGATTACTTCAGGTCAAAAGGACTGAAGATTGCTCTGGCATCAGGTTCGCCGCTTTCCATTATCAACCAGGTGGTCGATCAGCTGAAGATTCGGGAGTATTTTGAAATTATACACAGCATCGACTTTGAAGAATATGGAAAGCCTCATCCTGCCATATTTCTGTCAGTTTCCCGAAAATTTGAAGTGGAACCTCTGAAATGTCTTGTGATAGAGGACTCTTTCAATGGCCTTATTGCCGCCAAAGCTGCGAGGATGAAGACTGTTGCCTATCTTCCCAATGGTGAATTTAACAACACCCGGTTCGACTTTGCCGACTTAAAGCTGAAGTCGTTCCCGGAATTCAACGATACATATTTCAATTATCTACAAAATCTGATTTAAAATGAGTGAATGGGTAAAGGTTTTTTCTCCTGCAACAGTATCTAATGTGGGTCCTGGCTTCGATGTACTTGGTTTTGCTATCGATCAGCCCGGCGATGAACTGATAGTGAGGAAGAACAAAACCGGAAAATTCCATATTGTCAACGAAACCGACATCGACCTGCCGCTTGAGCCTGAAAAAAACGTTGCCAGCGTTGCTGTAAAGGCAATGCTGAATGAACTGAAATCCGACCAGGGTTTCGATATTGTTTTTACCAGGAAAATTTATCCCGGCAGCGGTATTGGCTCCAGCGCTGCCAGCTCGGTAGGTGCTGTTTTCGGTGTGAATGAGCTGCTGGGAAATCCATATCAGCGCAAAGACATGGTGAAATTCGCCATGCAGGGCGAAGTGATCGCATGCGGATCGGCTCATGCCGATAACACGGCACCGGCGATGATGGGAGGTTTTATTCTGGTTCAGAGCTATAATCCGCTAACAATTTGTCCGATCCCCAGTCCGGCCAATATGTTTTGCACTGTTATTCATCCCGCGATAGAAGTGAAAACCGCCGATGCCCGCAAAATTCTGAAGAAAACTGTATCACTTCGCGCAGCCATTACCCAATGGGGAAACCTTGCCGGATTGGTGGCAGGATTAATGCAAAGCGATTTCAATTTAATATCCTCTTCTCTGAAAGATGTGATTGTGGAACCAGTGCGGTCCATTTTAATTCCCAAGTTTAACGATGTTCAGAAGGCAGCAGTTGAAGCCGGTGCCCTGGGTTGTTCCATTTCCGGTTCGGGTCCATCTATATTTGCTTTATCAAACAAAAAAGAAACCGCCGAAAGCATCGCACGCATTATGCAGGATACCTTTGCCAGCATCCACATCGGAAGCAAAGTTTTTGTTTCGCAGGTAAACCCGGTAGGAGTGAGGGTAACGGAGAAAGGTTGACAATGCACCTCACCCCTGACCCCTCTCCATGTGGAGAGGGGAAAAGCTATTGAGGATATCTTAGGCTTAACGTGGCCCCGATTTAAAATCTCAGGATTACAATTAGAATGCTAAAAATCTTAACAGGTGCTTAATAAGACTAATGAATATTTTGATAATTTGAATCTTGGAGCTGAAATTAAGAATCAGACGCTTGCCAATGACTTAAGAAAACGATCTACAGGTGCTGAGCAAATATTATGGGAACAGCTTCGAAACAGGAAAGTTGAGGGCGTAAAATTTCGCCGGCAACATGCTATAAGACAGTTTATAGCCGATTTTTATTGTCATGAAGTCAAGTTGATTATTGAAGTTGATGGAGAAATCCACAATATTGAAACTATGAAGGAAAGAGACGAAGTTAGAACCTTTGAACTTCAGAAATATGGCATTTCAATAATCCGGTTTACAAATGAGGAGATTTTTTATGATATGAATAAAGTCATGGAAAAAATTAGAGCCAAATTGAAAGAAAGAAATCATGGGATCTAAAACATATCTCTATAGAAAATTAAAGAGAGAATAAACCAAAAACAATCAATCTTAAGATACCGGGGAGTCAAGTCCCTCTCCACGTGGAGAGGGATTTAGGGTGAGGTTATTTAAGTTGAAGTTTGGTTACAAAACTCTTCTATCTTCCATAAATTAATACTTTAAATCTTGTTCGTTGGTTCTCGGAATATACTTCCATTTTTAAAGCCATTATTTGTATATTTGGCGCTTGATTTAACTGAACAGGGTAAAATAATTACAGAATGAAATTTTGCAGCACAAATAACAGAGAAGCAATAGTTGGGTTGAAAGATGCCGTTTTAAAAGGGCTTGCTGATGATAACGGCTTGTACATGCCGGTTACTATGCCTAAGCTTCCTGCCAAAGTAATCGAAAATATTTCCAGCCTTACATTTCAGGAACTGGCTTTTGAAATGGCACAGCCGTTTATGGCTGAGGATATGACCAACAGTGAGCTCTCGCGCATTGTAAACGAAGCATTTAATTTTGATGTTCCGCTTGTAAAAGTGCACGACAATATTTCTTCTCTGGAGTTGTTTCATGGTCCCACACTGGCATTCAAGGATTTTGGCGCCCGTTTTATGGCCCGTCTCCTGGGCTATTTTACAAAAGACCTGAATAAAGAAATTCACGTTTTGGTGGCCACTTCAGGCGATACAGGAAGCGCTGTAGCCAATGGTTTTCTGGGAGTTCCAGGAATTAAAGTGCATGTTCTTTTTCCAAGCGGATTGGTTTCAAACATCCAGGAGAAACAGTTTACAACACTTGGTCAGAATATCACCGCACTAGAAATTGATGGTACTTTCGACGATTGCCAGTTGTTGGTAAAAAAGGCCTTTCTTGATGCTGACCTTAAGAATTCACTTATTCTGACCTCGGCCAACTCCATTAATCTTGGCCGCTTGATTCCCCAATCGTTTTACTATGCTTATGCTTACGGAATGGCTGCAAAGACCAATCCCGAGGTAATATTCTCCGTTCCCAGCGGTAACTTCGGCAATATAACCGCCGGACTTTTCGCTAAGGCAATGGGCGTTCCCATCAAACATTTTATCGCAGCAACCAACATCAACGATATTTTCCCTAAATACCTGGAGACAGCTCAATTTGAGCCAAAAGCATCGGTGTCGACCATTGCAAATGCTATGGATGTTGGTAATCCAAGCAACTTTGCACGCATTCTGCATCTTTATAACCAGTCTCACCAGGCTATATCAAAGGATATTTCGGGATACCGTTATAAGGACGAAGATGTTAAATCTGTTGTAAAGGAAGTATTTGAAAAAACAGGTTACCTGCTCGATCCGCATGGAGCAATCGGTTACATGGCTTTGAAAAATTATCTTGAGAAAAATAAAGGAAACGGTATATTTTTGGAAACAGCCCATCCTGCCAAATTCCTCGAAACCGTTGAACCCATCATTGGTAAAAAGGTAGAAATTCCAGCCAGACTGCAAAAATTTATCGAGGGTGAAAGCAAAACGACCTCTTTGACCGGAAAATACGAAGATTTCAAAAATTATCTGCTAAGTCTCCGATAGTCGGAACAATCCTCAGTTGTTGCGTGTTAATTTTCTACACAAATACAATTGATTATGAAAACGAATTATCTTATCGCACTGGTAGGATTGTTGTGCTTTTTCCCATTTACGGGTACACTTAAGGCACAGGTTGGGAATGATGAGCCATTAAACGTAACAGTTGCCGGACCAGTTGAAGACCATACCCAAAGAATAGCCGATCTGGAAGAGAAGGTGAAAGTAGCCGATGCTCTGGTAAAGAGAGCAAAACGGTACGAGAAAACAGCAAAAAGGAATGCACGGGAAGCCAAGGCTGCGTTAAAATATGAAAAGCAGGCGGTAAAAACGGGGAAACGGTCGAAGGATAGGATAATGTAGGATTTCAGTACCTGGTTACTTTTAAATTATAGAAAATCAAGGTCCAATAATGGTCTTGACTTCAGTATTTTAATGTACTATCTTTAAGCTAACCAATTAAACTTACTTCTATGAAAAACATTTATTTGTATTTGGTATTAGCCATTGTAATTTCTGCCTGTCAAAAAAAGACTGAAGTAAAAGTGGATCAGGCAACCCTTACCGAACAGGTAAACACTTTTATGGAGAAAAACCGGAAAATCTGGGAAACTAACGATACTTCCGCTTTAAGAGGAATTTATGCTGAAGATCTTGTAATTCTTGGAACTGACCCTTCCGAGTTATGGAACAAAAACCAATATTTGGATGAATGGAAAAAGATGATTCAGGGAGGATTTGAGTTTAAGCATTCAGAGATCAAACGCGATATCAGGGTTTCGAAGGACGGAAATTCCGCAATGGTATCAGAACAATATTTTATACCCATGCTGAGCGAGAAATTTCAGGTCAGGGCAATATTTCATGTTGAGAAAAATAGTGATAACTGGCAAATCAATTATTTAAGCTGGTCAGTAATCCCCCGTAACGCGGATATTGAAAAAATTAACGCTGCCTTGTAAAACGAGCAATGGAGGCATTTGACGCTGGTTTTGGTAAATTATTTCACGAAAAATACTTTTTAAAGCATTTCCTCCTTATTTTTGCCTTCTTTTTAAAATTAAGTATTAATTAAAAATTTGAAGGATGAAAGCTTATGTATTTCCCGGACAGGGTGCTCAGTTTGTAGGAATGGGCAAGGATCTTTACGATAACTCCCCGCTTGCAAAAGAACTTTTCGAGAAAGCAAATCAGATATTGGGTTTCCGCATTACCGACCTTATGTTTGCCGGTACCGACGAGGACCTGAAACAAACCAAAGTAACCCAGCCTGCAATATTTCTGCATTCGGTAATTATGGCCAAAGTTCTTGGCGAAAGTTTCAAGCCCGATATGGTAGCTGGTCACTCTCTGGGAGAATTTTCTGCGCTTGTGGCTAACGGTGCCTTGTCTTTCGAAGATGGTTTGGTATTAGTATCGAAACGTGCTATGGCTATGCAGAAGGCTTGCGAGGCTCGTCCTTCTACTATGGCTGCTGTGCTTGGACTTGACGATGCTGTTGTGGAAGAAGTTTGTGCTTCGATTAACGAAGTGGTTGTAGCTGCCAATTATAACTGCCCCGGTCAGCTTGTAATTTCGGGAAGCAACGAAGGTGTTGATGCTGCCTGTGAAAAACTGAAGGAAAGAGGAGCAAAAAGAGCTTTGAAACTTCCTGTTGGTGGTGCTTTCCACTCTCCGTTGATGGAACCTGCACGCGTTGAACTTGAAAAAGCTATTAACGAAACAAATTTCAGTACCCCTGTTTGTCCGGTTTACCAGAATGTAAACGCCAAACCGACTACCGATCCTCAGGTAATTAAGAAAAACCTGATAGATCAGTTAACAGCTCCTGTTCGTTGGACACAAACTGCCAAAAACATGGTAGCCGATGGCGCAAAGGAATTTGTTGAAGTTGGTCCTGGTAAGGTTTTACAAGGATTAATCAAGAAAGTCGAATCATCTGTTACTGCTGAAAGCGCTGTAATTACGTTTTAAAAAACTTCTGGTCGATAGTCCATGATGGCTATGTTGCACAAAAATGTAGATTGGATTTTATGTTTTCTAAGGCTGAAAGCCTTTTTATAATTCAGCCCAGGGCAAAGTGAAGCGGCGCCCTGGGTTCAAATAAACAGAATGAATTTTGGCGGCGTGAGAATGTCCTAAAAAGAACTATAATTTTAACATCGCCGCAATTGTGGATCTTATTATCAACAATAATCTACAACAGAGTATCCAGGGTCGATAGCCAATCCAAAATAAGCTTAGACCTTTTATAGCTGACCTGGCTTTTGTCAGTCGCAGTGGTCCGGTTACTATCGGGAGAAGATTGTGGACAGACTAAATACTTTACTCAAAAAAAAGTCAATTTATTTTCACCTGTGAAATAGATTGACTTTTTTGTTTTTGGATTAGTTAATTGTCAGACAACAATACACTAAAGGCAATACAGATAGTCGATAGTTTAAATCTAAATAGTATACTGAATTTTACTGAAAATATCATTCGGCACTGTTAATACTGTCGTTCGGGGTCTGACGTCTGTGGACTTTAACACTCCATTGAACTATTGATATTAAAAGTTGTTTAATGAATCGGAAGAATATCTGAACGTTAACAATAATATCAATCATATGAACAAAAGAACATTTCTGAAATCCGCTGCTATTTTAGGTGCAGGGGGATTAGTGCTTCCACAGATCAGTTTTGCCGGGAGTACCGGCAGTGAACTATCAGCCGCCGATGATACCTTTAAGCAAAATGAACTGGGTTATGCTTTTAATGCACTCGAGCCGCACATTGATGCCACTACCATGGAAATTCATTATGGCAAGCATCATTCGGCCTACACAAAAAATTTAAATTCTCTTGTTAAAGAGAATAATGTTGCCGAAAAAGACATCATCAAAATTTTTAAAAACGTATCCAAACTTCCTGCGGGAATTCGCAACAATGGCGGGGGTTTTTATAACCACAATCTCTTTTGGGAAGTGATGGCTCCAAATGCCGGGGGAGAACCTTCTGGTGATCTTGGAAAAGCAATAACCTCTGATTTGGGATCTTTCGCTAAATTTAAAGAAGACTTCTCAAAAGCCGCTTCCACACGGTTTGGCTCCGGATGGGCATGGCTGGTCTTGAAGGACAAGAAACTCGTTGTCACTTCCACACCCAATCAGGATAATCCCTGGATGGATATTGCCGAAGTGAAAGGTGTACCTGTTTTTGCTATCGATGTTTGGGAACATGCTTATTACCTTAAATACCAGAACCGTCGTGCTGATTATATCGGAGCCTTCTGGAATGTTGTAAACTGGAAAAAGGTAGGAGAGAATTACCAGAAAGCCCTTTCGGTATAGAGGCTGGGTATCAAATAAAATTACAGGCTGACACTTCTGAATTCCTTGGAAGGTCAGCCTGTTTTTTCAGAGTTTAATTATAATATCGTCGAGTTTCCTTTTCGGTACGTGATGAACGGCATTTTCGTCGCGCCAGTATTTAACATCGCCGTTTTCAGGCATTTCATCAATCACCACAATTTCTTTAGGTTTTCCCAGGGCAATCACCTGAATGATTTCATATTGCTGTGGAATGTTCAGCGCTGTGCGAAGTTTCTCCTTATTTACCGATGCAATGATACAACCTCCGAAACCTTGCTCAACAGCAGTTAACAATATACTTTGAACTGCAATTCCATGATCCCAGAAGTAGCTTTCCGTAATACTTTTATCGTTCACCATAATTATGTAAGCCGAAGGCCTTTCGCCAGCCTCAGGACCGTTCCATTCTTTGAGGTAACCTGCCCAGGCAAGGAGCGGAAAAATTTTGTCGTTTAACTCAGCAGTGTTCGAAAGAATATATTTTAACGACTGAATATTGCGACCCGTTGCCGACAGCCGGGCATTATCGACCATAGCTTTTAACTGGGCTTCCGAAATGGGTTCATTCTCGTAAAACCTGCGGTAGCTGCGGTTCTTTTGAATCAAATCTTTTAACATGGCGGTGTATTTATGAATTGTTTATAACAAAATTAACCAGTTTAGCAGAAACTGACAATCCATTGTTTAATTTTAGAGCCTTAAATTATCAACCATTAGAATGATCAGAAAAATTAATCCTATGAAAAGGTGTTTATTTTTAATTATATCCATAATTTCAGGTATTTCAATTCATGCGCAATCGGGCATTGA
The DNA here is from genome assembly GCA_021779665.1 of Bacteroidota bacterium. GTDB lineage: Bacteria > Bacteroidota > Bacteroidia > Bacteroidales > JAAUTT01 > JAAUTT01. Next base: position 9,877 of record JAJYAG010000109.1, read on the forward strand.
GCTGGCTAATAGTATGATTTCAAAAGTGAGCTCACTCAAGACACTTCAATGTACTTTTGAATCGCAGGAGCGTGTGCTTGGAAAAACTTTTTCGGAAAAGAACCATTTCAAAATTAACATATCACCCTTTAAAACCTATTTTAAGCAGGAATTTCCTGAGGAAGGCCTGGAAGGCCTGTATATTTCGGGCGAAAATAATAACAATACCAAAATCAATCCCAATGCATTTCCTTGGGTAACCCTAAACCTCGATCCCGAAGGAGATTTGATGATGAAAAACCATCATCATCCTATTTTTCATGCCGGGTACGGCTATGTGGCTCAGGTACTGGATATGCTAATAAAAAAATATCAGTCGAAAACAGATCAGCTTATTGTAAACAAGGGTACCATCAAATATCAGGGACAGGATGTAATTGTACTTGATTGTAACAATCCGTTTTATAAGATCCAGTCGCTCACTTTGCAGAAACCGGAAACTCCTTTCAGTATTGGGAAACGTTTGTATATAAACTATTATTCCATTCTGGAAGAGAACCCAGGATTGAAACCTTTTTCGGAAATTCCTGCAGGGAAAACCATTAAAATACCTTCGGATTATGCCTCGAAGATGTTGATCTATCTTCACAAAACCCAGCTATATCCGGTGTATATTAAAATCTCGGATCCCAGGGGTGTTTTTGAAGAGTACAAATTCACCAATGTTGTATTGAATCCGGTTTTTAAAGCTGAAGATTTTTCAGCAAGCAATCCGAAATATAAATTTTAGAAAAATTTCTCGTTGAAGTTTACAAGAACAAGGTGTTCGGTGGCGCGTGTAAAAGCTGTGTAGAGCCAGCGGAGATATTCAATGTTGAGCATGTCGTCCTTAAAGAAACTCTGATCCACGAAAACTACGGGCCATTGTCCGCCCTGAGCCTTATGACATGTAACCGCATATGCATATTTAATCTGCAGTGCGTTAAAGTAGGAGTCTTCGCGAACCTTCTCGGCTATCTTGGCTTTTGATTTTTCGGTTATATAGTCTTCAGCGATGGAATGATAAAGTTTTAGGTTTTCCTCGTTTCCCAGCGATGCAGTTTCGAGTCGTAGCGTGTCCAGGTTAACCTTGGCAGTAAATTCCAGGTCGTGGTAATCGGGCAATGCCAAATCAAGAGTGGCAAACCTGTGACCATAAAGCTCTTCGAATTTCTTAAGCCTTTTAACTTTCACAATATCGCCGTTGGCAATAAAGTCGATGCCTTCAGCTTCGAGCCAGTGATAATTGTTTTTCACAACCATCAGGTAATCGCCCGACGAAACCTCTTCTTCACGCCCCAAGATGCGGTTGCGGATCATTTCGTTGTATTTGTTGGCAATCCGGTTTGAACGGCAAATGACCATACTTTGCTCCAATCCGTATTTGGAGTAGAATTCCTGCAGGAAGTCCATCACCTCAGAGCCTTTGATACAAGTAATATCTTTGATCTTTTTACCGGTTTTTATTTTAGGAAATTCAGATTTACGTTCCGAAATCACATTCCGGATAGTGGTAGCGTTGGACAGTATGCCTGAGTTCAGCGTCTGTCTTACAACTTCTTTCAGTTCGTATTCATCAACTCTCAGATTGTAACCGCTGAGAATTCCTGCCGACATGGCATTGCTGAGCGACATCCCCACAGGTGGGAGCTGGGCTGTATCGCCCGAGAGGATCAGTTTACAGTTTTTATCGTTATAAACATACGATATTAAATCGCGCAGGAGGTTGCCCGATCCAAAAAAAGCATTTTCAGTTGCCACATCAGGGATCATGGAAGCCTCATCTACAATAAAAACAGTGTTGGAAAAAAAGTTTTTCCCAAGCACAAACTGGCTCATGGCATCTTTGGCCGATTTTTGCCTGTAAATTGCCTTATGAATAGTGCTGGCCTCCGATTCGGCATACATGGAAAGCACCTTAGCAGCACGACCGGTGGGAGCCATTAATATGGTGTTAATATTTAGCTCGGTCAGAACTTTCACCAGCGATGCCAGAATGGTGGTTTTTCCTGTACCGGCATAACCTTTAATTAATAAAGCGCTTCGATCTTCTTTTTTCAGAATAAATTCGCTCATTAAAGCAATCAGTTCCTGCTGGCCTTGTGTTGGCTCATGTTCCAGATTGTCCTGAAAAAGTTTCTCTAAATGCTTTTTTATCATGAACGATTGACGATCTTTGAAAATAATTTAATTTAGCAGTCAAACTTAACAAATCCTTTGAAGGAATTTTAAGTTTTGTTTTCAGTTTTTTCCTTAAAAGGTAACGAATATTTGCATGCATAACTTTAATTTAACAGACGAGACTTTCGATGTAAACCAGAGCCACAACTATTCTTTGTTGATGCAAAGCAGTCTTGACGGATTTTCTTACGCCGTTTGCGATACGGTGAGAAACAAATGCATTCTGCTGAAGCATTTCGAAACAAAAAGTTTCGATTGGTTTGAATTTAAGAATTTCCTTCTTACAGTGATCGAAAGCGATTCCAATCTTAAATTACATTACAAAAACAGTTGTCACGTTCTTTGCCAGAAGGATTTTACACTGGTACCGGAGGAATTTATTCCCCAATCAGCAGCTGATGTACAAAGCCTTTTCCCCGGCTCTGCAGGAAATTTGGTTAGCTTCTCAAGTAAGTCACTTAAATCGGCAATTCTCTGTCCTTACTCGCCAATATTGCAGGAGACGTTGCTTAAAAGTTTTCCGGGGGTGAAACTGACGCATGTTGTGCTGCCTTTTTCTAATAATCTGATATCGGAGTCTTCGAGAACTTTGCGACATGTTTTTCACTTTACTGTACATGATGGCTTTTTAATAGCCGGGGTGGCGCATTCGGCCAAGCCCGACTTTATGAATTCGTTTAAAACTGAGTCTTTTGAGGAAATTCTCTATTATATAGTTTCGGTACTTGAAAAATTCAAGGTTGCACCTTCATTTGCCGAGATCCATCTTCAAAACAGTTCCAAAATTACTGATTTGAACAGCCGGTTGCAGACCTATATAGGAAAGGTACGGAATTTGAAAGCCTCACATGGAATGGTTTATAGCTACATTTTTACTGAGGATGTGATGGAACGTTTTGCAAACCTTTTAAATTTATATCATTGCGAATAATTAACGGAAAATACAGGGGAAAGACAATCTTTCCCGGAAAGGATTTTAGTGCCAGGCCAACGACAGATTTTGCCAAGGAAGGATTGTTCAATATTCTGAATAATACGATTGATTATGAATCGGTAAAGGTGTTAGACCTGTTTGCCGGGACAGGAGGGATAGGTTTTGAGTTTGCATCTCGAGGCAGCGAACAGGTTGATGCAGTAGAAGTTAATTTCAAACACCACGAATTTTTGCGTAAAACAGCAAAGGATTTGCAATTCGATAGCTATAAGGCTATCAAAAGCGATGTGTTGAAATACATTGAAAAGTGTCCGTTTAAATACGATTTAATCTTTGCCGATCCGCCATTTGACTGGGAACATACACTGGAATTGCCCGGAGTTGTGTTTGCGTCGGGAATTATGGCGCCTGAGGCAATTTTTATTTTGGAGCATCCAAAGAATGTTAGTTTTGCCGGAAATTCCCGATTGTTCGACCACAGAGTTTATGGGAATGTACATTTCAGCTTTTTTAGGTGATATGGTAATGATGTGCAGCGTATTCCCGTAAAAGTGCAAAATTTAGTTGTAGCCTTCAGAATAAAACTCGGACTGCAAAAACAGAGAGTAATTTCTTAGTATCAATGAATTCGCATATTTCACCGGTTTATCTGTTAAATCGCATCAACCCCTGGAAAATTCGAACTTATCTGCATTTAATCGAATTCTTCTCTTTGATGTTCCATAGCGGATGCAAAGAAAATACTTTATTTATTCCCCCCAACTTTTCCGACTGATCCACTTTTCCGACTGATCCTGTTGTTCCAAATGTTTTACCCATTGACTAAAAACAAAAGAGGGCTTCATTTCTGAAACCCTCTTTAAATCTGGTGCGGAATGGACGGGACTCGTATTTATAAACTGATTGAAGCTAAATTAATGAAGAATTAATGATTACTGAGAGCATTAGCTTTGGGGATTGTAATGCTTTTAATTGGTTCAATCCTGCAGGCAGGATGCTATTTCATCCACAGATAACACGGTAAACTCAGAAAATTCGTTATCACATACGAACTGATCTTTTTTCTTATTCCTGATTTTGCATCCCGTTTTAAAGCGACACTTTGTCGGGAGGACCTATCCCTGACAGGTTGCTCCTCAGCAGAGCCTGTTTCCGTTTCGGTTCAACGAATGCAAAAATCAAATTTGATGACTATATTTACAACTTGTCGAAAAAGTCAGCCATTTACCTTAAAAGCTATATTGTGAAAGGAAAAGGTAATGCACGAAAGTTTCGAAAGCTGTTCTCATGGTGCAGGACGAGTACTTGGACGTAAACAGGCAGAACGAACACTAAACCTGGAAGCTGAAATTGCCCGCCTGGATGAACAGGGTATAATCCATTCCATCCGAAGCAAAAGCGATTTGGACGAAGCTCCCGGTGCTTACAAAAACATCGGTATCGTCATAGAAAACCAAAGTGACCTGGTGGATATTTCGGTAGAATTAAGTCCTTTGGCAGTGATAAAAGGGTAATACACAAATCCCTGTTTTACTTGGGGAGTTTTATTGTGAATCAATCAATTAATTTTAAAATAAATCGGTAAAAGCTTTTACAGCTGTTTACATTCAGAGCTAAACGAAATGTCAAAGTAGCTCAGTCAAGGCAGCAAGCAGGGTAAATATTAATCCTGTATTTCCTTTCGATTGGTTATTTGGAACTAAAGAGGAACACAAACCAATTAGTGATAGCTAATTTTTTTATCAGTTCTCTAACCATTGGATTTTACTGTCAAAAATCAGCAATTGTCTTATATTAAATTGCTTTGTCCATGGTGATATCGTAGCCATCAAATAAGGATCTTTGATAAACATCTCCTTTGAACTTTTTGATTAATTCCCTTATAAATTCATAATGTTTCACATATTGATTTGGAACAAATAGTAAGGTAATGTTTTTGGATTTTATTAATTCCATTTTAATTTTATCAGATCTGATCCGATTTTTCTTTGTATAATGCTCTCTGCCATTTAATTCAAATACAATCATTGGTTTATTTCCATGGTAAAGTACACCATCAAATTCCTTTTGATTTACGAGGGCATTGTTCCTTTCTTCGGGAAATAAATCAGTAACTTTTACATTTCGTTCAAATCTGCTACCTTGTGTGGTACAATAATGACTCATTGTTTTGTAAAATTCGTCTTCGAATTGCGAATTATTGGAGAATCCAATCGTAAACTTATTCACGATACTTTGAGAAATTTGCATTGTCCCGTTTTTTTCTGCATAGTCAATCAAAGCATACAAATCATCATCTTTTCTTGATAAAATATCTATTGCTCTTTTATCGACCACAATAATTAAATTTTCTTTTGCCCGGGTAACACCAACATTTATTAATTGGCTATTGTCTTTAATCCAATCGTATGTTTTAGGCCCTGTTTGTTGTGAAATGGCCGTGGATATTATGATCGTTTTATTTTCCTGTCCCTGAACTTTATGAATGGTTCCGCAACTTACGGATGAGAATATTTCCCCATTCCCTTTTGCTTCGTTTAAATAATGATTGAGAACTTGTTCCTGGTTTCTAAAAGGGGTGATTATAAAAACATCAGATAATTTATTGTCCTTTATGTAGTTTACAATTTCCTTTGCTTCTTCAATTTGTGAGTTTTTGTTTTTGTGATTTACATTGTTAACATCTAATAATTTTACGGTGCCCGGGAATTTAATGGCTGTAAGGTTTAATTTATTCTCGTAAAATCGCATATTGGAATAATCGATAATTTTCTTTCCACACCGATAATGATAACTCAATAAAATATCTCCCGAAATGTTATCGATTTGTTTATATGCTGAAAGTATGGAATTGTTGAAATAGTCGTAAACCTCATCTATACCGAACTGTTTCATTAACTGTTTGTTTTTGCTTTCTTCAAAAATTACAATAGGTTTTAATTGATTGGTATCGCCAATTAAAACCATGTTTTTACATTTTGAAATGGGGATTAAACTGGTGGCGATGTCGCATTGGCCGGCTTCGTCAATGGTCAGTAAATCGAATTTAAAATTCTGCCCCAGTTTCCGGCTTGAGATATTGGTTGTGAGAATAATTGGAAAAACGGTTGTGAATTTTTCCATGTTCTGATCATTAGCAATCCATTTGTTAAATTTTTTTACCTGCTCCTCTTCGTCGTTTAGATACAATATTTCTGCCAGTTCGCTGAGATCTTTGGTTTTTAAACGTTTTATGTATCGCAAACACTCAAAGTAAAAATACTGAAGCAATTGGTAGTTGTCTTTTATGACCTCAAAAATCCCATTAATATTATCGTCAGTAGTTGCAGGAATTTGATTTAACTTTTCTTCAAGTATCTTTTTCTCCTGTTCAAGACGCCAATAACTGCCTTTTGATAGTAATCCGTTGACAAATCCCAAGTTTTGTTCCAATTCAAGTCTTTTCTCGAAATTAGAGAGTTTCTCACTCAATAATTTATTACGTATGTTCGACTTTTCTTTCAAATTGAAGAGGAGTTGTTCTTTAGGAACATCAGTTGTTTCGAACTCATACAGTTCTTTTATCCTTTTTAGTGCTAAGGCAATGCATTTTCTATTGCCAAGCCTGATAATTGGAAACAGGATTTCTTTGTTTTTATATTTTCCTAAATACAATTTGTCCTTTATCCCATCGATGGGAACATTGTTATTGGAAGCTATCAACAACGTTTTGTTGTTTGTAAGGCAATTAACAACAATATTTAAGATTGTTTGAGTTTTTCCGGTACCGGGAGGGCCTTGTACATAAGTGACAGGGTATTTTAAGGAATTATAAATGGTTCGCAGTTGGTCGATATTGACATTATTATCATAAAGAACAATGTGTGGCTCTTTTCTATTCTTTCGGTCGAGCAAAGATGAATTTTGGAAGAACGCTTTTAATGGTATTTTTAATTCATTCTTTGTGTATTCCGAATTTATTCCTTCGTAAATACCGGATATATCTATTTGAGCAAATCCCAAAACAACAATTTCGGATCGTGTGTTAGGTAGCTCGCCAGATCCAAAATTACCGTTCAATAATTCTATGGTGCATAATTTATCTTTAAGGTATAGCGTTTCAAAATCAGCAGGACTTATGTTTGTATAATATGACAATCAATATTTAACATCCTCGATATAGAAGTTTGAATTAAAATATGTTTTAGTTCCCAGTTGAAGTGTTTTTTCAATCGGATCGTACGTTAATTTTCTAAAGGCAACCACGAATTTACCCTTTGATACAATATCAATTGAAAATTCGCATAAAGCAAGCTCGTAATCGTGGAATGTTTTATAATCGTTTTTATAGATTTCTTTTATAATATGTTTTTGTTGCTCATCGGATAGTTTATAAGGATTTTGATTAATTAGTCCGGTTAAATCCAGGTTTGGGATTAAATGCTGCTTGTGCAGGTAGGGATCGTTATTTGCTTTGTAGCATTCTAAATAATAGTTTAGTACGTTGTTGTCAAATCTGTCAAAATCGTATTTCTGGAGACTTTCGTCCTCATCGATCTTTTGGATCAATGTTTCGGAAACATCGTAGTGTGAAAATTTTAGAATTTCTGCCGACTGAATACTTGATATAAAGATTTTAGCATTTATAACAGGTTCATCTTTTGTAACATTGAATTCGTTAACACGGAGCTCGTCATTTGCGTTAATATCCAGGATACTTATCCAGAATTGAGTAATGTCTCCATTCTTATTTTTATAAGTAATGTTAAGGTACTTTCCCTCGCGAATGGCTTTGCCGATAAGTGCGGTTATTTTTTTATCGATCATTGAATGGCTTGTTTGCCTTGGCTATTCATTACTTTCTAAAAGTATATACTTTGTTTAGTATTTCCAAATGGAATAACTCGGCCTACTCGAAAGGCGATTACCTGATACAGGAAAGTAAGCCCTGCCGGCACCTCTGGCTGAGCTCCGTGTATTCAGACGCAACTGTACGGATCCTGTATATGATGCAAAGTTGTTATATTGTTCGTAGTCCTATTCCTAACAAATAGTCATACGTTGAGTCGTAATATTCATTTCTACGTGTTAGGTCCTCGTCGTTTCCTTCAGGGACAACAATCACCATACCTTGTCTTGCCCTTGTTAGTAATACTCTATAGGCGTTCAAAAGGTATTTTTTTCGTTCTATACTTTTTATATTTTGCCATTTATTGCCTTTGAAGGAATACGTTTGCCAACCATTCGTGGAATAACGTAAATCCCCATCCCAAACCACACAACTCCAATCCAATTCTAAACCTTGAACATGAAATTCAGTTGCAACATCTTCAAGATAAAAGGAAGAACGGACATCATCTTTACCGTCCAAAAACCAATTTACATGGTTCATTGGTGTTTTAACATCTATAGCAAAAGGTTTTAATCTTAATGCTTGAGAAGAAACTACAATACCGTATCGCTCACTACCTCTTGCTTTTTGCTTTAACCATTGTTTCGCCTTAATAATATCGCGGGTAATGACAATAGGATATCTTTCAGTAAATTGATAATAAACAGATTTTGCCTTTTCAATTTCGAGGTCCAAAGTGTTTTTTACAAATAAGGATAATTTCTCAGCTCTAAATGAACGCATAGAAACTGCCAAATGTAAATTCTCATCAAAATATACTCTGTTGTTAATTTTTAATTTTTCAATGGCTTCGATGGCGAAATACTCTGAATCAGTGAGGTTAGAGGAAATATAAACATCCCATTCGGGGAAAGTTTTATCCATAGCGTTCAACCATTCGGAAATACCAGCTTCTCCTGTGTTAATTTCTTGTCCGCCTCCAACTAAACAAATAATTACAGCCCAATCTTTATGTCGGTTTAAACAAGAAATCAGGAATTCAGGCTCTGAATAATCAAAATCATGAATGCCTTTTTTTTGTTTCATAAATTTGATTGTTTGTTCCCTATTCCATGCTCTTTGCGCTTCATCAAAAATAGCAACATGATCATAAGGAGCTTCACTATTTTTCAAGTATTCATCTCTATAATGGTGAATAATTTGAATAAATGATTTCACTGCCTGATGAGCTGTCTTTTTCGTTATTCTATTACCTTTCTCATACTCTCTCTGAACTTTATCTCTTGATAATGCTTCTTGCAAAATGTCAACTAATGGTTTATTTCCAGATAGATAAACACTTGCATTACCATTTTTATTATCTAGATGTGAAGTTGCAACATTCAGTCCCACAAGTGTTTTTCCAGCACCTGGAACTCCTGTAACAAAGCAAATCGCTTTCTTATTTTCTTTTTTTGATACTTCTATTATTTCAGAAATCTTTTTGGTTGTAACCGTTAAATTCTTGGCATCAGCATCATTTCGTGTAATATTTTCAACGATATGAGTATTGTAAAGAGATACTGCGGCTTCAATAATTGTTGGGGTGGGCATGTAACCACCTTTTAAATATTCTGTTGCATTTATTTGCGGCTCATCAGGAAAGAAAAGCAAAGCTTTTTGTATAACTTCTTTTAAATTATTACCATCAATTCTAACAGGCAAAGTCAAATTATCCTTGTGAGAAGTAAGAAGAATTTCTGTATATGATTTTTTCGCTTCAGTAGCAATCAAAACTGGGACGATAACTGCACTATGACTTGTTTTATGAAAATTTTTCAAGTCCAAAGCGTAATCCCATACCTGTTCAATATTATGATTTAGAAAATGACTTTCCCCGACTTTAAATTCAATTACAAAAACTATATTCTTAATTAAGAGAAGTGTATCAACTCGTTTTCCCATTCTCGGAATAGAAAATTCAAAGAAAATTTCACCTTCAAAACTTTGTAAAGCACTTTTTAGGATTGGGATCTGCTTTTCCCAAGATTTATTTTGTAGAAAGGTGACATCAAACTCATTTGAACAAGTAATTGACCCAATAATTTCTTCATTACTACTCAGCAAAAATTTTGTTATTGAATTTCGATAATAATACCTTTTGATCTCTGGAGAATGAATGTCAGCCATTTCAGTTAAGTCCTTTTTTGAGATTATTTAATTAGATATTTTTATTGTTAATTAGGTATTTAAATAAGTGTAACTTTCCAACCTTCAGGATGGATTATATACAATTTTTTATTTTTTGTTGTTCAGTCTCTGTTGATTATGCCCAATGCTTTCAATTCTGTTTAATGGTCCAGAATTCATTGAATAGCAAAACTAATTAAAAATGAAAGTAAATCAAATCTGTTTTATATGAGCGATTAAGTTAATTGTATGTTCTTTGTGTATTTTATTAATTATCAGCAATTCGGCATAACTAGAACACCAAAGCTTTCAAATAAAGTCACCACAGACTCCTCTTAGCGTCTCATTAAGCTGCTTCTAGTCCTCCTCCCACCCTATTCAATTCCCAAACTTACTTTCCTAAACTTCTAAAATCTAATCTTACCAATCCCCTTATTTAAAGTCCATAAAAAAGGACAACCCTCCGGATTGCCCTCAAAATTTTCTATAATTTACAAACCATGCAGCCCAATTCCGTCGAGGCGGTTTTTGCCGCACAGGCGCACATTCCCAATAGGAATAGGTTCAGGTGTTGATTTTTATATTTAACCGATATCTAAATTTCCTCCTGCATATGGTACTGTAATACCTCCAGTAAAGCATTGGCAGCGGCTTCGGACGATGCCGGGTTCTGACCGGTAATCAGCAATCCGTCCGTTTTTACATGTACTCCCCAATTGGCGCCATTACTGTAATTTCCACCCAATCGTTTTATTTCGTCTTCCAGTAAAAAAGGCACTACCCTGGTTAAGTTGACAGCTTCCTCTTCTGCATTCGAAAATCCTGTGACTTCTTTCCCTTTTACAAGTGGTTCTCCATTGGGCGCTTTAACGTTTACCAAGGCTGCGGGTGCGTGACATACAAAAGCTACCGGCTTATTATTCCTGTAGAAATCTTCTATTAAAGAAACAGATACGGTATCGTTTGCCAGATCCCATAACGGACCATGTCCGCCCGGATAAAATACCGCATCATAATCCGACGGGTTTACTTCACTTAGCTTCTCCGTGTGCGCCACTTTATCTATTGCTTCCATGTCACTGTAAAACCTTTTGGTGGCAGGGGTTTGCGCATCAGGAGATTCGCTTTTCGGATCAACGGGTGGCTGGCCGCCCTTTGGTGAGGCAATGGTTATTTCGGCACCGGCATTTGATAAAACATAATAGGGGGCTGCAAATTCCTCGATCCAGAAACCGGTTTTTTCACCGGTATTTCCTAAATCGCCATGCGAGGTTAATACCATAAGTACTTTCATATTTTATAATTTAAATTCAACAATCATATTCCTTCATTTCACAGGAGAACAGGTTAATAAATTCCATAGCAAACAGGATAATCCCTGATGCTGTTTTCCGATCGAGCTAACTCCTGACATAAAAACAATTGATATGAAAACAAGAGGTGCTTTTTGCATCTTTTTTTCATTTTTCTAATTGTTCCTTCAATCTGCTTCTGATCCCCTTTAAGGTTGGTGGCGATGTGGGTAATCATTCTCCTGGAGATAAAAGATCTTAAAAAGCATAGGGTACTCAAAGTTTACCTAAAGCGTACTCAAAGGGGACCTAAAGGCTAAATAAAAACAAATCGTATCCTAATTTATCCTTTGCCGTTTGCGGGTTGAGTTTAGAATAAAAATTTTCATTTTAATTTTGGCTGAGAATGAGGGTAATTGGAGTGTTGGAGTAAAAAAATGTAAAAAATAATCGATTTTTTTGCAGGAGATATTTGCAGGAAAGAAAATAAGCACTATTTTTGCATCGCTTTTAACAAATGACGCAGGTCACAAGCTAAAAGTAACCAGGAGTGGTAGTTCAGCTGGTTAGAATACCTGCCTGTCACGCAGGGGGTCGCGGGTTCGAGTCCCGTCCATTCCGCCAGACGAAAGTCAAACAAAATCAAAGCCGCCTAAATCTCACGATTTACGCGGCTTTTTCATTTTCCCCCATCAAAGTAATTCAAAAATTTTCAACCGATAGGTGACCTATTCGGGATCAGTCAGAATTTCTGGGGAGATCCTAAGCATAGATGTTTGCTAGTCTGAAAAGGGAAAAACTAATATTGCCAACACCCCTAAAGCAAGATCGGAATGCTTTAATTTTGGCATTGAATGATTCAGCTGAAGCATTT
>JAJYAG010000272.1 GCA_021779665.1 Bacteroidota bacterium
GCCTGTTCGTTGGCGCTTTCGCTCAGCTGTTGAGAGGCATCGCTTATTTGCTGGCTTGCTCCTGCAATCTGATGGGTAGCCTGCTGGATGGAGGATATTATTTCCGTGAGTCTTTCTGTTAGGTGCGTAAAGGCTTTTGTTAACGTGCCTATCTCATCTTTGCGGTTCAGGAAAGCTGAATCGGTTTTCACCTTTAAATAACCCTCGGATATGTGTTTTACGTTTTCAGTGATTACACCTATTGGCTTGAGCGATTTACGGATGAAATAGACAATTACAAGAATACTGACTATTGTGAATATGATCCCGAGTAATATAAGTCGCATCAGTACCGAGTTCGACTCCTTCATGATAACTGAGAGCGGAACCGATATTCTCACCTGCCATGGTTTTGGATCCGATCCGATAAAAATGGGTTCGCCAGCTTCCAGCATACCGTTCTTTATTTCAGTAAAGTGTTTGGCTTCCTGAATGGATTTAATATTATCGCCGGCATCTTTTTCAATGTCCTGTATGTTTTTCCCAAGCAATTTTGGGTCGGCCGAATTAGCAGCATAGGTTCCGGTATTCGACAGTATCTGAATAACAGCTTTTCCATCGAATAGTTTTTGGCTTGTAACCAGCTCCTGTAAAAAGTCAATGGTAATGTCGATACCTGTCACTCCCAGAAACTGTTCGCTATTTAAAATTGGCGACATAAACGAAAGCATATATACTTCCTTTCCCTGAACAGGATACATGATGGGGCCGTTGAGCACTTCCAGTTTGGTTTGTTTTGGAATCCAGTACCATGGGCCTTTTTCGGCTGTTTCGTAATCAATCAGAGGTTCAATAACCACATCGCTGTTTGCACCTTTTGTGAGATACGAAATAAACCTTCCGCTCGCATCCGACTTGGGTGTTGACACAAAATTTGCATCTTTCCCGTCGAATGCATCGGGTTCCCAGGCAAGAGTAAATCCCAGAAAAGAAGGGTCGCTTTTCAGGACCTTTGCAGCCATACTTTCAGCTTCTTCGCGCGACAAAACCAAAGGTTGCGGGGCGTCTTTCACAGCCGACAATGAATGAGCCAAAGCTCTGGCTTCGAGCAGAGGTAATTCAAAAGTGCTCTTTATCGCTTTTGAATAATCCATTGCTGTTGCTTCTACAATTTGTTTGGCCTGGTTTAACGAATGGGACCTGAATTGAGCATAGGTGTAAATAATAATCAGCAACACCGTTAACCCTATTCCTAAAGCGGCTACAAATCCAACTTTAGTACTCAGGTTATTTCTGTTTTTTAAGTTTAAAAAATCAATCATTTGAACTTAAATTAAATGAAACTACCAGAAACACATCGTCCGATTCAGGATTAAATGAGAGACTTCCTGTGACGGGAATGCTGAACTTTTCAGTAATGTTTATGCTTCTGCTGAGTGAAACTCCAAAGTTCATGATGGATGGTTTTGTAGCATATAAGCCTTCAGCCGGCGTTCCTCCTACAAATACATTCAGGTTCTGTTTCCCCACGGTGAACGGATATGCTGCTTCCATGTAGGTCGAATAGTAATTTTTTCCGTTTGGATCCATATCGTTTCCATAGAAAAAGGTTCCTAAGGTTAGTTGCAGAGGAAACTTCTCGGAGCCGTTAAAAACAACAGAGCCTTCCATCGCATGATAGGTGGCTTTTTTTACATAACTGAAATATTTCGCTTGCCCAAACTCTGGAGCAGTGTAGTAATCCCACACTGCAAAAGTAAATTTCCCGAGATTTAATGATGCGTACAGGTCGACTTCCTTGTATGGGTCGGCCATGCTAAAGCTTCCCCAGGCACCAAGTGTAAACTTTCCGTTGAATCCTGAATAATACAATCCAGGCTGAATATTTGGTGATCCGTTGTAAAGTAATCCCCTCCATACATAACTGCTTACAAAGTCGCTACCAACTTCAAGTGAATGTGCCGGCTCTTCCTGCGACATCAAAGGGAGTTGAATAAAAATTAAAAGCATTGCGCTTAAACATGCTATTTTAAATCTCTTCATATTGTTAGGTTTTATATAGAAGTAAGTTAGTGAAAAAAGCTGATATATGCTTCGATTAAGCCAAAATTTAGAGACGCTTACCAATTCTAATGAGGAAAAACCAACATTTGGATTAATTTATATCAAGTTCTCAATATCTTTATCCCGAAAAACAAACCTACACTCATGAAGAATATTTTTAGCTTATTATTTGTAATTTTGACCTTATTGGGTGCAGCTGATACAGCTGTGTGCCAAAAAGCGCAACCCAAACCCAGTGTGTATAAAGTACCTGCGAAAGCTCAGGTTGTCGTAACAGCTCAGGGAACTGATCTGCGTCTGTCGAAAGTTGAGGATGTCAGCTTTTCCGATTTCGGTCAGCCCCTGGAAACGCAACCCTGTGTTTTTATCGACCCTTCCAGAACATTCCAAACCCTTGTAGGTATTGGCGGCGCTCTTACCGATGCATCGGCTGAGGTTTATGCCAAGCTTCCGGCTGATAAGCAAAAGGAGTTTATGGAAGCATATTATAGTGCTGAAAAAGGTATTGGCTATACGCTTGGACGCACCAATATAGCCACTTGCGATTTTTCCAGTGGTACCTATAATTATGTTACCGAAAACGACTCATTGCTGAAATCGTTTGACATAGCGCACGACAAACAGTATCGTATTCCTTTTATTAAGCAGGCTATTGCTGCTGCCGGAGGAAAGTTAACCATGTTTGTAAGCCCGTGGAGCCCGCCCGCCTGGATGAAGGATAACAACAGTGTGCTGAAAGGTGGCAAATTGTTGCCAAAATACCGTCAATCGTGGGCCAATTACTACATTAAGTATATCAATGCGCTCGAAAAGGAAGGTATTCCTGTATGGGGTCTTTCGGTTCAGAACGAACCTATGGCCACTCAGCGCTGGGAATCGTGTATTTACACCGCCGAAGAAGAGCGCGATTTTATCAAGAACTTTCTCGGCCCGACACTGGCTAAAAGCGGCATGGCTTCGAAAAAGCTGATTGCATGGGATCACAACCGCGATCTTGTTTACCAGCGTGCGAGCACCATTCTGAGCGATCCTGCCGCTGCCAAATATGTTTGGGGTATTGGATTTCACTGGTACGAAACCTGGACCGGAGGCAGCATGCAATTCGAAAACCTCCGGCGGGTAAAAGAAGCTTTCCCTAACACCAACCTTGCTTTTACCGAAGGATGCGTTGAATCGTTTAAACTCGACAGGGTTAACGCATGGGATTTAGGTGAGCGTTATGGAATATCGATGGTAAACGACTTTAACTGTGGTACCTCGGTGTGGACCGACTGGAATGTGCTGTTGGACGAAACCGGCGGCCCAAACCATGTTAGTAACCTGTGTTTTGCACCTGTTCATGCAGATACTAAAACGGGACAACTCATCTATACCAACAGTTATTATTACGTCGGGCATTTCTCGAAATATATTCGTCCGGGAGCAAAGCGCATTGTAGCATCAACCAATCGTTTCAACCTGCAGGCAACAGCTTTTTTAAACACCGATGGCAAAATTGCCGTAGTGGTTCTCAATGTTTCCGATACAAAAATTCCATACAAGCTTTGTATTCAGGGAAAAGCTGCATCAGTTGAATGTTTTCCGCACTCAATCACCACAGTGGTACTTTAAAGTAAATTTTATCCTGGAGGAGATTCCTCCCTTCGGTACCAATGACATATTTATGTAAATTGCACATTACCAGTAAATTTAATTTTTAGCTCATTGGCAAGTTTGTTAAACGCATGTATCTTCTGGGATAGGATTTTTTCTTCGTAGCGAGCAATGCCTTCTTCAACGAATTCCAGACCTTTTACCATGGTTCGCCAATATAATATGGCTAATTTTCGTGCCATTGCTTTAATGGCTGTTTGAGGTCCCTTTCGTCCACGTATTCTCCGCCCAAATGAACCGATAGCGATATTTTTGCTGTTTATTAACCCTTGGGCTACTGTTCGGAAAATCTGGCCTGCTACCGGTCGTCCTTTTTTGCGGGCACTTTTTCGCCTGCTCCCGGAGTTATTTTGGCCGGGGGCTAATCCCAGCCAGCTGGTAAAATGCTTTTCTGTAGGCCACTTTTTAAGATCATGGCCCGTTTCGGCTAATAGCTGCATCCAGGTATAATCGGTAATACCGGAAATCAGAGTTGCATCTTTCCCATCAAAGATGTTTAATAAGTTACTTCCCAACCTTTCAACCTTGGGTTGATGATGACGAATTGGCTTGCGTTTTTTTTTACTTGCATCCTCTTTCCTGGATTGGCCAATTCGATTGATCACTGTGTTAATCTGCTTATCGCATTCTTCAATCTGATGCAAATAGAAAAGATATCCATCATATGCTTGCCTTAAGGCGAAAAGCCCGGCTTTGGTATACTTCCCCTCTAAAGCTTTCAATATAAGCTCTTTCTTGGATTTCAACACACTCTGATGGCATAAGGTCACCAGTTTATTTCTATCTCTTTCTCCCTGAAGTATGGCTTCAATAATTAGCAATCCACTTACTCCGTGTATTTGGCTTAATACTTCTTTAAGCCTTATATTCATCAATGTCAATGCTTTTTGCATTTGGTTTATATGCATAGAAGAACTTTGGATATGATCCTCTCTTAGGCGCATATAACTCCTAAGCTCTTTAATATCCCCATCCACTACAAGACATCTATTGAGCAACCCATAACTATGAAGTTCCTGTATCCATTGGCAATCTTTCACATCGGTTTTGCGGCCGGGAACTTGCTTGGTTTGGCGTCCATCCACTAACCAAACATCGATGCCTGCCTCCTGGAGAATATCATATAAAATAACCCAATACACTCCGGTGGCTTCCATGGCAACCGTTTCAATCTTATGCTCCAGGAGGTAATCACGAGCTGAAAGAAAATCACCCGTGAAGGTGAAAAAACTGACAACTGGTTGGTTCTCCACGTAAATGAAAATTCTTTTTGCACCAATATCTATTCCTGCAGCAAACTTTCTGATCTTTTTCATTTTTATCCAATTTATTTGTTAAAAGATCTTCACCCAAAAGGAATTATTTAACTTATCGTTGGCAGACTACCAAACGGACATTCCTATTAAAGAAGTACCATGCATTATGCCTCAAACTTTTGGAACCATACTCGGAAACAGGTATAAAACACTATACAGAAGCCGGTCAAACTGTGTAGATCTATATGCATAGGTAACGTTTTACACCCTGTCATTATGCATTATGGCACAATCTTTTTTGGGGTAGGAAACTCGGAATGACTTGAGTCTGGGTTTTTAGGGG
>JAJYAG010000110.1 GCA_021779665.1 Bacteroidota bacterium
CCGCCTTTTTTTACCCATTGGGTTATTACCTTAATGTCATCGGCCGATATGTAATTGGGCGAAGGATTTTCTTTTGTTGTGTCAGGGTCAACAATAATGTAAACCTGAACTTTATTCAAAACTGAGGCAGTCGGCTTTTCAAGGGTTGCGATTTTTGCGCCTTTGTCGGTAAAAATCTTACCCCAGCGGGAGTAACCACTGTCGGCTGTATCGTTCCAAAGATAATGAAAGGGGACTCCGTTTTTCGTTTCGCGGTTGAACCAGTTGTCAAGCCCCACAACCTGAGCCTGCAGATAACCTGAAGCTAAAGTAATCAGGCAAAAGGCAACGAACAGGATCCTAAATGATATGCTCTTCATGTTAGTCGGCTTTGATTTTAACAACAAGCTTTTTGGTGGCATCGCATCCTTCTATTTTAATACCCGGACGATGCACATCAACAGGGAAGAAAATGAGGAAAGCCTTTGGATTAGCTTCGTTGTATCTGGCATCTTTCTCACTGGCGGTATAGAAAGCGATATCCTTTTCAGAATTAAAGCTATCGATAATTTTTGCTTTGTCTAAGGGAACAGCGCCCATGGTTTCTTTTCCGGTGATCACATATTGGATATCTATGTATTTCCGGTGGGCTTCCCATTTAGCATCTTCAAATTTCTTTGTAGGGCCTTCCATCACCGAAACAAAAACGTTTTCTCCATCTAGGATATGTTTTCCTACTGATAAGGTGTCGAGTTTTGTGTTTTTCAGAAATTCGAATGCTTTATCCCAGTAAGCTTTGTTTTTGTGATACTGGTAAGCAAACTCCTGCGCATTAACCGACGGATGTACATCCAGTTTCATACCTTTTTTCCAATCACCGGCTTTTACCCAGCTTTCTGATTTTTTCAATGGCCAGTCTTCGCGTTTAACCGACTGTCCGTTTATTGATTCCTGGCTCATAATAATTGTTATTCCAAAGATTAATAATAATAATTTTTTCATAGTGAGGTTTATTATCGTGAAACACGTCCTGAAGCGTCGCCCGATATCAGTTTTTCAACTTCGTCGACTGTCACCAGGTTATAATCACCAAAGATAGTATGTTTTAAGCACGAGGCAGCAACTGCAAAATTCAGGGCTTTCTGGTCGTCACCGGCATAGGTGAGCAAACCATAAATTAAGCCACCCATAAACGAGTCGCCACCACCAACACGGTCAACAATATGTGTAATATCGTATTGAGGTGCCTGGTGAAGTTTTTTTCCATCCCATAACACTCCCGACCACGTATTGTGGTTGGCATTGATTGATCCGCGGAGGGTAATAATGACTTTTTTTGCACGGGGGAAACGTTGCATCAGCTGTCGGCAAACCGATTCGTATTCGGCAGCTTCAACATGACCTTTGGTTACATCGCCACCCTGAGGTTTGATTCCAAATACCATGTCAGCATCTTCTTCATTTCCAAGAATTACATCGCAACCTTCAACAAGAGCAGGCATCACTTCCGAAGCTTTTTTACCATATTTCCAGAGATTTTTACGGAAATTAAGGTCGGTGGAAACGGTAATACCTTTTGCATTTGCTGCTTTAATAGCTTCGAGACAAACCTTGGCAGCACCTTCGGAAATTGCCGGTGTAATACCAGTCCAGTGGAACCAGGTTGCTCCTTCGAATACCTTATTCCAGTCGACCATTCCTGATTCGATGGTTGAGATGGCAGAATTTGCCCTGTCGTAAATAACCTTGCTGGCTCTTGCAACTGCACCTGTTTCCAGGAAATAAATACCAATCCGGTCGCCACCTCTTACAATGCTGCCTGTACCCACATTAAAGCCACGAAGTTCCTTAATACACGCATCGGCGATATCGTTTTTGGGAAGACGGGTGACAAAATCAACAGGAATACCATAATTGGCAAGCGAAACAGCAACATTGGCTTCGCCGCCACCAAATGTCATATCGAGAGATGTAGCCTGAGAGAAACGTTGAAAGCCGGGAGTGCTTAAGCGGAGCATAACCTCTCCGAAGGTAATTACTTTATTTGCCATATTTTTAAATAGTTAATTAAGAATTTCAAGTTTGCGCTATCGTTTGCACAAAGATTAAAAAAAGCTATAATATGTTCAAATAAATTTATGGTTTTTTCCGTACCAGCGCAAAAAAGTTATGGAGAGATAAATTTGTCTACAGTGCAGGGAGCTATGACCACCGACTTGGTCGGGATCGCTAACATTTAAATTTATAAATACTTTCGGCCGCTAAGCCTCCTTCCCATTGGTAAACCTGGCCTCAGGAAAATGGTACATAATGCTTTGATGACAGTGTATTCAACGCCGGAGGTGTTGCACTTTTGTAGCCGGGGGTGAAACGAAGTGTAACCCCCGGATTAAATTCAAAGCAAATTCCGGCGACGCGCAAACATTCAAGCAAAGAGATTTCTCTGACATCGTCGCAATGGCTACCTTCCACCTTCAAAGAGTTTCACCCAAATCTGTCATAAGTAACGATGTGAGGAATCTTTCTAATTAAATCTATCATTAGGAGAACGAAATGAAATGAGTAATCTCTTTCTAAAGCCTATAGTCTATTCCCTCTGGCCTACGAAATCGTATTCTCAAAAAGCGTGCGGTTAATTATCGATTTTCCCAGCGTAATCTGATCCGCATATTCAAGCTCATCTCCAACTGCCACACCGCGTGCCAGCGTGGAAATCTTTACCGAATATGGTTTTAGTTTCCTGAATATGTAAAAGTTGGTTGTGTCGCCTTCCATCGTAGTGCTTAAGGCAAGAATAACCTCATGAACCTGACCCGTCGAAACCCGCTGTTCGAGTTCTTTTACTGTAAGGTTGGATGGACCAATTCCGTCCATGGGCGAAATAATTCCTCCTAGAACGTGGTAAACGCCAAAATATTGGCCAGTGGCTTCAATGGACATCACATCCTTAATATTTTCGACTACGCAAACCAAGCCGTGGTCGCGGTTCTTTGCAGTGCAAATCGAACAGGTTTCAGTATCGGAGAGGTTAAAGCATTCCTTGCAGTAAATAATATTTTCTTTCAGCTGAATAATAGCATTCCCAAAATTCTCCACCGTCGCTTTATCCTGTTTCAAAAGATGTAAAACCAGCCGGAGAGCAGTTTTATTGCCTATTCCGGGTAGCCTGGAAAATTCATTCACAGCATTTTCGAGTAAACGGGAAGAATATGAAGCTGACATATACAGATTATAAAAAGGCAAAATTAGCTGTTTCTGTTTGAAAAACTAACCAATACATGCCTTCGTAACAACAAACTTTAAAAAAGAAAAGCTGCCCCAAACACAGAGCAGCTTTTACAAATTCATTAATGTCGGAGATTAAAATGCGATTGATCCCTGAAGCACTACGCCGTGGAAATTACCTCCCGACAGAATGTGTGTGGATGGATAATCGTTATAGTTCTGGGTTACATACTCGCCTTTAACAAGAATGTTTGGAGTGACAAACCATCCGGCACTGAATGCTGCACGGTCAATCGAAACTTCATTAACATTACGCACTGCAACCGGTGCAGAGGCGTTCCAGAAAGCCAGTTCTGCTTTTGCAACATTATATCTTGCTCCAACAAATAACTGTTCTCTCTTTCCGAAACGATAAATCAGGTCGCCTGCAAACTGGCTGAATTTACGGTTGTCCTGTTTCTCAAGTACGGGAGTGGTTGCGTTGAAAGGTCTTTCTCCATTTTCTACAGCTGATGAACCCTGGCCTTTTTCGATGGTACCGAATAACTCAAGACCGCCAACTTTTACAAAAGGATTGATCATAAAGGTAGTAAGGTTGTCATTCATACCGGGATTTAAACGACCGCTGAGAGCGTTACCGGTAAGAGTGGCTGCTGCAGGTTCCATTACGAAAAGATAGTTTGAGCCAGTACGATCACCGCCAAACAGCGTTCCGTTTATGGATGATTTCTTTTTAAGCAACGATCCTGTTAAACGAACCCTGGTTCTTGGAGCCAGTTCTTTATCAAACCCTAATTTACCATAGAGTGAAGGACCACGATTGTCCCCACCTGCTACACTACCCTGAATCTCGCCATTGGTAGCACCGGCCATTGCCATGAAGCCGTTTTTGTGAAAATAAAGCTCTCCACCAATTTCGGTAGTAAATTCATCAATGATGTTGTTTTCCATAAATGGGTTCCAAAACGTGTTACCACCGTCGCTTCTGCGAAAATGTGCATCGCCATAATTGATTTCCATATGACCGATTTTCAGGGTCAGGTTTTTCCATATTTTATCAAGAAGGTCCGATTTCAGAAAACTTACCTTGTCAATCTGGAAATAACCACCTTTTACCCAAAACTCGTTGTGATGGTGCGATGCCATGTACGATACGAGGCTTACCCGGACTCCGTCGGCAACCTGAACATCGATGTTTAAATTTGCCTGAGCAAGCGGAAATCCTGTACCTAATTTGTACAAAGGAACTCCACTGTTATTACTGTGTTTCAGCGACTGAAATCCCTGGGTGAAATTAGCCCCTATTCTTAGCTTAAGGTCATCATATCCAACGGTATCTTCTTTGGGAGTTTCAAAAACGTTGATACCTCGCTGATCATACGGACGAAAATATTGAATTTCGCCTCTTTGAGCCCACATGTTCTGTCCAATCAATAGGAGTGCGAGCAGGCATAAATTGCCAATAACTGCTTTTTTCATGAAATAGAATTTAAGATTTTAGT
Source organism: Bacteroidota bacterium (assembly GCA_021779665.1). Classification (GTDB taxonomy): domain Bacteria; phylum Bacteroidota; class Bacteroidia; order Bacteroidales; family JAAUTT01; genus JAAUTT01. Next base: position 4,707 of record JAJYAG010000110.1, read on the forward strand.
TTAACTGATAATAATTATTTTGCTTGCGACAGAACCAGGTTAAAATTCACTGTCACTTCATCTCCGACCTTGATAGCACCCATCATTGCTGTTGGAGGTGTCATTTGAAATTCTGTCATTTTCAGCTTTTTTGAGATGGATAGCTGTAAATCCCCGTTGTCCATCATTTTACCAGTGGCATTAAGCGCAACGGGTTTTGTAACTCCGGCCATGGTCAGGTTTCCTGTTGCTTCAACTGATACCTGATTCTTGGTGTCAATTTTCGCCAGGGCAGAGTTAAAAGTATAGATGATAAACGGGTTTTTTTCCGACTTGAAGGCATCGTAAGTTTTATTGTCCATTATTCTTCCTTCCTTACTTTTGATACTCTGTACGGGAACTTTTACCTCTACATTTTTTATCGACTTTAGGATTTTTCCTTCTTTATACAACGATCCTTTAAACATAACTTTGGTAATGTCCGACTCCCATTCGTGCAGTGTTGAGGTGCCCTGTATTGTTGCTTTAATTGATTTTAAAGCAAAGTCGTTTTGGGCATGGATATATGATGACAACATCACTAACATCAGGAGTATACCTGATTTTCTCAGAATTTTTCCGGAATTTACTTGAACTGGTATGAGTTGCAGAAGCGACCGGTTATTAAATCCTTTACTTATCAAATTGAAAAGGATTTGAATTTGTTTAAAACAATTGGTTTTCATTTCTATTGGTTTACTGTTATTCCTAATTTTGCTACTAACGGTATAGCGTTTAGCTAAACCGATATAAAGATCTTAAAATATTATACACTTGTAACAAGACTTTTTATTTGGAAGGTATTTTGATTGTCGTTACAATAATTATATATATCAAATTAATTATTAGTTACTTATATCCAATTTGTATTTAATGGTCATTAGAAAATTATTAGAATTGAAAATTTGAACAAGAAAAAATGAGTAATTAAACGGAATATTTTCGTCATTTGTCAAACAAAAAGTGATTTTAGTGTACAAAAAATTAACTTTCGTCAAAGAGAGTAGGTGGGTTCTGATTAAATCTGTATTATCGTTTCATATATTTTTTCTAATCTTGTATTACAAAAATTTTTCGATATGTCTCCTTATATAATCTTAAGTATATTCATTGCATACACAGCTTTAATATTTGTTATAACATATATTACATCTCGTAAAGCAAACCACGATTCATTTTATGTTGGTAATAAAGTATCTCCCTGGTATGTGGTTGCATACGGAATGATTGGTGCTTCGTTGTCTGGTGTTACTTTTATGTCGGTTCCAGGATGGGTGAGCAGTACTCAATTTACTTACCTGGTGCTGGTTACAGGTTATCTGGTAGGGTATGCTGTCATTGCCACGATTCTTCTTCCACTTTACTACAGGTTAAACTTAACATCCATCTATACTTATCTTGAGCAGCGCTTTGGTTTCTGGACATATAAAAGCGGAGCAGCGTTTTTTATGCTTTCACGAACCATCGGTGCTTCGTTGCGGTTATTTCTTGTGGTAAATGTAATGCAGGTTTTTGTTTTCGATGCCTGGAACGTGCCCTTTGCCTTGAATGTATTCATCTTTATTGCCCTTATTATCTTGTACACCTTTAAAGGAGGAATTAAAACCATTGTATGGACCGATACACTCCAGACAACCTTTATGCTTGGAGCGGTTGTGCTTTGTATTCATTATATTCTGAAGGATTTGAATGTGGATTTCAGTACCATGGTCGGAACGGTAATGCATAGCGATTACTCCAAAATAATTGAAACCGACTGGCACGATAAGAAATTCTTTCTTAAACATTTTTTGGGCGGGGCATTTATTGCCATTGCCATGACAGGGCTGGATCAGGAAATGATGCAGAAAAACCTGAGCTGTAAAAATGTGAAAGAGGCGAAAATCAACATGATTACCTTTAGCTGGATTTTGGTATTTATCAATATGATGTTCCTTTTCCTTGGAGCCATTCTCAATATTTATGCAGCTTCTCAAACGATTGATACCATGGGAAGTACCGATAATTTGTTCCCTGCCATTGCTATCAATCATCTTACTCCAGTGGCCGGAATTGTATTTCTGATAGGGTTAATTTCCGCAGCCTATCCAAGCGCCGACGGGGCACTAACATCTCTGACCACCTCTTTTACAATCGATTTTCTTGGGTTACCAAAACATAAAGGTCTTACCGATAAGCAAAAACGAAGAATACGCTATGGTGTACATGTCGGTATTGCCTTCATTTTCTTTTTATTGATTCTATTTTTCCGCACAGTGAACGATAAGGCCGTTATCGATAAGATTTTTACACTTGCAGGATATACTTACGGTCCATTACTCGGACTTTTTGCCTGTGGTTTGTTTACAAAGTGGAAACTGAATGATAAGCTGGTGCCTGTTGTGGTTATTCTATCGCCTGTAATTACTCATATACTGAATATGAATTCGAAAGCATGGTTTAGCGGATATGTGTTTGGATTTGAATTGATAATTGTAAATGGGCTGCTTACATTTATAGGCCTGCTGGCAATCAGAAGAAAAAACTCCACAGAGTAAGAGCTGGTCTTTTAGGTGTTACTCTTGCTGGTGAGAGTTCCGTTTCCAGAATTTCGAAGAATTTTTCTTTGGCGTGCTTTTCCTTCCAGGGATAATGGCCACATTGCTCCAGTCCGATGAATCGGAAATTCTTCTTCAGTAACTTCGAAAGTGGTTCCTCAACTCCCTGGGCGGGATGTGTATCATAATTTCCATGAATAGCGATCACAGGGCATTTTATCCTTTTCCCAAACTGAACCAGTTCTCCGAAACGCCTCATGCGATCTGCTTCTTTCCATACGGAGGTAAAAATATCATATTGAAATTCTGCTGAATCCTCATTATTATCTTCGCAGTCATAAAAATCGGCTAACTCCATCAATTCGCTAAATCGCTTCAATTTATCCGGATTGTCTTCCGCGGTGTGGTTCATCCAGTTGATAATTTCCAGGGCTTCTTTACGGTTTTCTTCGTTTAACCTGCTAAGGCGGAGATTGGTTAAATTGAAGTTATAGCGCTCGTCAAAGGACCCCGCAGCAACCAGAATGAGTTTTTCAACTTTTTCAGGATGCTGTGCCGCATACATGTAAGCAAGCCAGGCTCCCCACGAATGTCCAATGAGCTTGGTTTTGCCCGGGCAGTTCTCATTAATATAATTATGGAGTTCATCTATCTGTCCTGAGATAGAACCTGCGCTTTGAAATGGTTCCAGAACACTGTGTGATTTGGATAATTCCCGGGCAACATACCCAAGACTTCCCGGAGCACCCGGACCGCCGTGAACCACTACCACATTGTATGGCTTATTTCCGTATGTTCTGTACTTTAACATTTCCGAAAATTTTATACAAATTTAAAATTTTATATTTAAAATTGGATATGTTATAAGTTTATTTTAATTAAATATTAAATATTACCCTTTTCTAATATGGGGTTATGTTTATAAAATATGTTTTCTATGAATAAATTGCTACTTACTTATAACTATGTTCAGGTGAAGGTTTATATTGATCGGTATTGCTACTTTCATTAACTTTAAAACAAATTTAATCTTTGGTCTTATGAAGGTTTTGCAACTCTTTTGGCTTTGTTTATTGATCCCGGTTTCATTTATTGATGCTCAGAATAGTCTGAATAAGCCCATTCGCCTTGCGGTGGCTGGTGTATCTCATGGTCATGCTTCATTTATTTTTGGCAGGAAAACGGTGGGCGACTTTGAGTTGTCGGGAGTTTACGATATTAATGAGAAACTGGCGCTAGCTCATGCCAAACGATATGGGTTCAGTGAAAAGATTATTTTTACCAATCTGGAACAGATGCTCGACAAGGTTAAGCCGGAAGCTGTGGTTGCATTCGGGTCTATTTACGATCATATGGCTGTTGTGGAAGCATGTGCTCCTAGAGGCATTCATGTTATGGTTGAAAAACCTCTGGCAACAACTCCTGAACAGGCGCTCCGAATGCAGACCCTCGCTAAAAAGTATAATATTCATCTGCTTACTGATTATGAAACTTCATGGTATCCTTCTACCGTGAAATCGTTTCAGCTGGTAAACGATAGCAATTATGTGGGGTCGGTTCGTAAGGTGGTGATTCACGACGGACACAAAGGTCCGAAAGAAATCGGGTGCAGTAAAGAATTTCTTGATTGGCTTACCGATCCTGTTCTGAATGGGGGAGGAGCGCTGTTCGATTTTGGCTGTTATGGAGCAAACCTGATGACTTTTCTGATGAAAGGTCAAACGCCTTTGACTGTTTCGGCGGTTACTCAGCAGATCAAGCCGGATATTTATCCCAAAGTTGACGACGAGGCAACAATTATTGTTACTTACCCGACTGCTCAATGTATCATTCAGGCGTCGTGGAACTGGCCTTTTAACCGCAAGGATATGGAAATTTACGGGGTGAAGGGTTATGTAAAAGCCCTGAATAATAAGCAAATGGTTGTACGTACCGCCGAAAATACTCCCGAAGCAGCGTTAAATGTTACAGCAAGAGATGTGAATGTTTATGAAGATCCATTTGCTTATTTTGCCGATGTTATCAAAGGAAAGATAAAAATGACTTCTTTTGATCTGTATTCATTGGAAAACAATATCATGGTGGTGAAAATTCTGGATGCTGCCAGAGAGTCGGCTAAAACCGGGAAAGTGGTTAAGTTTCAATAAACAGTCTTTATTGAGCTTAGAATTTTGCTTTTCAGGATTTTCCCTGCTGAGGACAATTCAAAATCTTCTCTGAAATATATTTCTTTGGGTTTTTCGTATTTGCTCAGCACCTTGTCCATGTTTTTCCTGAGCGCATCTGATTCGGTATCCGATAGTGGCTTTCCCTCAATAATAAGCGCTACTTTTTGATGAAGGTCTTCATCCGGAACAGCGCCAACAAAGAATCTTCTGTCAATAAAAGGTTCAATTTTTTTTTCAATTTGTTCAGGGAAAACCTTTATTCCACCCGAGTTAATTACATTGTCAAATCTGCCCTGCCATTTAAATCGTTTTGCGTCTTTCAGTTCAACCACATCATTTGTTATCAGCTCCTCTTTGGTGAGGGAAGGAGCTTTTATAATCAGGCAGTTTCGTTGGTCGGTGCGAATTTCTATCCCTTCAAGAATTTGAAAATACTCCGATTTGTCTTTCCCGTTTAACTTCCGGAGAGCAATATGCGAGCAGGTTTCTGTCATTCCATAAGTTTCATAAATGTCAGTGTCAAGGTCTTCCATCATCTTTTCAAGTCTCAGTGATACCTGGCTTCCACCTACTATTATTTTCCTGATAGCTGTTTCCTGAATGGTTTGGTAAGAGTTTACAAACTGGTAAGGTGTTATAGCAGCAAAATCAATAATTTCATTAATGTTTTCGAAAGGATTGGCACTCGGCCGAACAGCAGTCAGGTTCATGCCGCTCACAAAAGCGCGGACAATCATCATTTTTCCGGCAATATAATCGGCTGGTAAACAAAGCAGGGCGTTACTTTCGGTGTCAAGGCCAAAAAAACGGCATGTCATAACCGCCGAATTTATCATACTCTGTTTGGAGAGTCGGATCGTTTTAGGAGCACCCGTCGATCCGGAAGTCTGGACTTCAATAAAGTCCGAATTGTTATACCACTCATTCAGGAAGTCGATAATTGCCTGCACCCACGGTTCGTTTCCTGTGGTATTCAATAATTGACGGTAGTTCTGGTGCGAATACCCAATTTCGTTAATCCTTATCTGATCAGGGGAATTCATTGAATTGCTGATAAATCCCAACCCAGTGAAGGGCTGTAGAATAAACTGTCCTTTTGGATGTTTAAAGGTGAAGGAATATTATTTGTATATAGTTGTCCTGTTCCCAACCCTTGTGGTAAGCTGGTTTCTAAGGAGGACGTCCACTGGGCAATTGCGTTCAGGCCTATATTCGATTCCAGGGCCGAAGTTACCCACCACCCGATGTTGTGTTTTTGAGCCATATTAATCCAATCCTGTGCTTTTTCCAAGCCTCCGAGTAATCCGGGCTTCAGAATAATATAGGTAGGTTGAATGGTCGAAATTAACTGTTCCTGCTTTTCTTCCGACACTACACCGATTAACTCTTCATCGAGTGCAATGGGAATTGGAGAACCTGCGCAAATGGCCGCCATTTCGGCCCAATTACCGGTTTTTATAGGTTGCTCGATAGAATGAATTGTGAACTCCGAAAGTCTGTTTAGTTTCTCCATTGCTTTATCAGGCGGGAAAGCTCCGTTGGCATCTAACCGGATTTCAAGATGCTGCGGAGAAAAGTTCTTTCGTACGGCTCTCAATATTTCTAATTCGGTGTCAAAATCAATGGCGCCTACTTTAAGTTTTATGCAGTTAAAGCCCGATTCAATCTTGGACCGGATCTGTTTTTCCATAAAATCCTTGTCGCCCATCCAAACCAGGCCATTGATAGGAATTCCTTTTTTCCCTGCGGTAAAATCGTTTTCGAAAAAGACCTTGGAGCCACCGGCTTTTATATCGAGCAGTGCTGTTTCCAAACCAAAAGATATGGCAGGGAATTCACTTAATTCAAGCTCTCTGAAATCGGCACCTGCGTTAATTTCGTTGCAAATTGCAGCCACTTTTTTGCCAAAGTCTGGCCGATCGTCGATGCTTAAACCAGGGATGACAGAGCATTCCCCGATGCCTTTTACATCATCAAGCTCAAGCAGAAGGTAATACACTTTTTTGTCGTGAAGAACACCTCTGGATGTTCCTGCCGGAAATTTGAACTGTAAAGTGTATTCCGTGAACGATGCTTTTAATGACATGGCCCGATGTTTTAATGAATCATTAAACCAATTCCAAAGCTTATCGAAAATAAAAGAGTTGAAATAGCCAGCTTTTTAAGTTCGCTGTTTAACTCTACAGGTTTTTTATTTTTGAAAACAATAATGACGTTCTGAACAAAGAAAGGAACCGGAATTAAAAACAGGAACTGGAAGGGAGAGTTGAAATTAATGATAGTGTAAATGATTACCGTTGCAATTGCTCCAACAATTAATCCCAGATGATAGAATTTAGCCTTTTCGCTTCCCATTATTACAACAAGCGTGCGCTTCATAGCTTTTTTATCGCTCACATAGTCGCGCATATTGTTCAGATTCAGCACTCCGGCACTTAAAAAACCGATAGCCGCTGCAGGTAAAATTAGGTCGGGCTTGAAAGTTCCGGTGTGAAGATAGTAGGTACCCAATACTCCAATCAGTCCGAAGAAAATAAATACGAAAATATCACCGAAGCCTTTGTAGCCGTAAGGATTTTTTCCAACGGTATACTTAACAGCCGCAAAAATGGCTGCAATACCAAGCACAAGAAAAAATAGCTTGATGTTATTTCCGGCTCCTTCGGTACCACTGAAGATAAGGGCAATTCCGGTTGCAAGGGTCAGAATGATAACAACCGAAATAGCTATTACCATCTGTTTTGGCGTTATCTGTCCCGATTGCACCATGCGCAATGGCCCGATACGTTCCTCATTGTCCGTACCTTTCTTGAAATCGCCATAATCGTTAGCAAGGTTCGACAATATCTGAAGCAGAAGTGTTGTTGCTGATGCCAGAATAAAAACCCATAAACTGAATTTACGTTCTGCGGCAGCAATAAAACTCCCCAGAATTGTACTCGACATTGCCAGAGGCAAAGTACGGAGCCGAAATGCATGCATCCAAGCCGATATGTTACTCATTCCTTTTTTTGTACAAATTTAATAAATTTAAATCGTAGGCCATAAAACTACCCTCAACCAGTAACCCATAACCCGCAACTATTTAGTCGTAAGACAACAAGTCGTAAGTCGTAAGATAAAGAAAGTCGATGGTCCATAGTTGATGTCCATAGCCAATACCACAATCTTTAACCCGCAACTCGTAACCCCTTACGGCAACTGTTGATATTTTTTAAAATCAGGTTCTCTTTTTTCAAGAAAGGCATGTTTTCCTTCCTGGGCTTCATCTGTCATGTAATACAACATGGTGGCGTTGCCTGCAAGTTCCTGAATTCCGGCCTGACCGTCGAGCTCGGCATTTAAACCTACCTTAATCATGCGCAGGGCCAACGGACTATGTTTCATCATTTGCCTGCACCAGGCAACGGTTTCGTCTTCGAGTTGTGAAAGAGGTACAACTTTGTTTACAAGCCCCATTTCGAGTGCTTCAGCAGCAGAGTATTGCTTGCACAGAAACCATATTTCGCGGGCTTTTTTCTGGCCAACTACACGGGCAAGATACGAAGAACCGAATCCGGCATCGAAACTACCCACACGAGGACCAACCTGGCCAAAAATGGCATTTTCGGAAGCGATAGAAAGGTCGCAGACCACATGCAGCACATGACCGCCACCAATGGCATAGCCATTAACCATGGCAACAACAGGCTTCGGGCAGCTGCGGATCTGTTTCTGCAAATCGAGTACATTCAGGCGTGGAATACCATCCTTGCCAATATATCCGGCAAAATTCTTTACGTTCTGGTCGCCGCCGCTGCAAAATGCTTTGTCGCCTTCACCCGTAAGAATTATTGTAAAAATATCCTGGTTTTCACGGCAAATAACCATTGCATCGCACATTTCCTTTACTGTGTCGGGAGTAAAAGCATTGCGGTACCGCGGACGGTTAATTGTGATTTTTGCTATTCCTTCGAAGTATTCAAATTTTATTTCTTCGTAATCCTTGATTTTAGTCCAGGCTCTCATAATCATGAATGTTTTATATATTGATAATATTCTTTATAAACTTTTGTGTTCATCTTTGCATCCGTCCTGATCTCCAGAATACAGGTACCCTGATGATTGTTAAGATTTCTCATCGCTTCATTCAGTTTCTCAACACTGGAGCATTCGTAATATCCGGCTCCGTAAGCTTCTGCTAGCGATTTAATTTTTACTTTGTGCGGAGTCTCAAAATAACTCCGGGCCTTGTTCATTTCAGGACTTGATTCAATCAGACTGAAGATATTTCCGCCGTTATTATTGATAACAATAATTTTTAGATTGAGTTCCGGGATATAGGTCCATAGTGCATTCGAATCGTAAATAAAGGCCAGATCACCTGTAATCAGGTAAACCGGCTTTCCCGAAAGATATGCTGAGCCGGCAGCCGTTGAAGTACACCCGTCAATTCCGGAGGTGCCCCGGTTACAGAAGTAATGTATATTTTCCCTCGAAGGACATAACTGCGCCAATCTCACTGGAGTGCTGTTAGCAAGGTGAACAATTGAATTTTCGGGGATTTCCCTCAAAACGTCATGAATCACACGGATATCGTTCAATTCAACTTTCTGAATGTATTTTGAGAATAGGTCCGCCTGAGCTTTATTTTTCTTTTTCAACCCAGAATAATCCTCCTTTTCAGGTTCTTGTTTCATTAAGTTAAGAAACCCAGTCGGATCCGCTTCCAGAATAACCGATAAACTCTTGTAAGTATCGGTATAATTGCCTGAAGTTCCGAAATGCCATTGCTCTGCCGGAGCAAATGCCCGCAGATATTGTTTCAGCCGCTTGGATACAATACCTTCGCCAATCGTGATGAGCAAATCGGGTTTGAAATTGTTCTTTTCTTCGTCCGAAAGTGATGCAACCAGAGACTCAGGAGCAAATATTATTTCTTCGCCTGTAATATTTGACAAGTTTTCGGCTACCACCACAGTATCCTTTCGCAGCGCTAATTCCCGAAGCGTTTTATTCAGTTCGTTATCCTTGCGAAGAATTCCGCATATAATCATTTTCTTTCCAAAGCTGTTCCATTTATCGCGGAACGATTTCAGGTCAGCTTCTGCCAAATGTTGATGAGTGCCTATAGTTTTGGTGATATTGCCAATGATGAATTCATTGGGTAGAGGCGTATACAGAGGCTCCCGTAAAGGAACATTTATGTGTACGGGGCCAGCCGGATATTTGGTGGCTGTATCCAATGCCTGCGATACAATCCTGTTAAAATGCCAGAGGTCATCGTTATGAATAGTTTCGAGCGGAACTTCAAAGCTTTGCTTTACATAATTCCTGAAAATCTCAGTCTGCCTAATGGTTTGTCCGTCGGCCTGGTCAATCCATTCCTTGGGACGGTCGGCTGTAAAAATAACCAGTGGTAAATTCTGGTAATAAGCTTCGGAAACGGATGGAGCTATATTTAGGACTGCGGTACCGGAGGTGCAAACAATTGCAACAGGTTCTCCTTTCAGTTGCGACATTCCCAGGGCAAAGTACCCGGCCGATCTTTCATCGGTAATGCTGATACAGTCAATTGCCGGATGCGAAGTAAAAGTAAGGATAAGGGGTGCATTACGCGAACCCGGGCAAATTACTGCTTTTGAAAGTCCGTGCCTATGGCATATTTCGGGTATGTTTTTTACGCCCTGTCGTGCACTGGCAATGTTGCTCATTTGCTGTTCAAACTATTGATTACGTTCAGCATGGTCATCATTTTCTGGTTTGTTTCTTCCCATTCACTTTCCGGATCGGAACCCAAAGTTATTCCAGCTCCCACAAAAAGCGCAAACTGGTCGGGAAGCATTTTCATACAACGCAGATTCACAAAAACATGTGTGGAATCATCAATGTTCACTGGTCCTAAAAATCCGGAATAATATTCCCTGTTGTGATGTTCCAGTTTGTTAATGTAATCGTAGGCCTTCCGTCGCGGAAGACCGCAAACCGAAGGTGTAGGATGTAGTTCAGATATAAATTCTCCTGTTTTGCCTTTAAGGTTTTTGCTATCAAAGGTAAATACCGATTTGAGGTGCACCAGATTTGCCGCAGGCTGATTCATTGGGCCTTGCTTTTCGTATTCGGTGATACCAAACTTCAGAATTTTATTTTCGATAAAATCAGTTACAAATTTTTGTTCTTCAAGTTCTTTCGACTGCCATTTAACTTTTTCGGCCGATATGCCATTCAAATTCTGGGTTCCCGCAAGCGAAACGGTTTGCACCTGGTTGTTGCTTATTTCCACCAAAGGTTCAGGAGTTGCTCCTAACCAGCAACCGGCCCCGGGAATGTTGAAGATATATTTAAAAGCGCGGGGATATTTTGTGCAGAGTGCATAAAATATTTCCAGGGCGTCGGTATGATTTTCGTTGCTTACAAGCTGAATTCTGGAAAGTACTACCTTGTCTATTGGTTTTTCCCTGATAGTGGTGGTAATTTGATTTACCTGATCCATAAATTCTTCCTTATCAGCTACGTAGTAATTCTTTGTTTTAGAATTATCTGTTTCAGGAAAATCAACTGTTTGAAGTTTTTCAAAAATGTTCTCGTCTGTTTTTAACCCATGAATGGTGATGTCGGGTTCGATAAAATATACCGGAAAATTCTCGTTTTCGTTAAAGGGAGCTATTACAAATCCATGTCTTTTGTTAATCTGCTTCAACGATTCCAGCCTTGCAGGTTTGCTGCGGTGCTGTATCATGGTAATAATTTCCTTCTGTTTAGGTAAGCAATAGGTTACAAAAGGTATATTACCATTAAGGCATTTATTTTGAAGGGTATATATAGGATCGGCAAGAGAAATCTTCATTTTCTTCTTATAATTCTAAAATCATATTTGTAATGCGACATACCGATAAAAGGTTTTCATTCTGATCTTTTACAAGAACTTCCCAAACATGGGTCCTTTTACCTTTATGAAGTAATTTGCCTGTTCCGGTTACAAAACCTGAAGTCGCACTCGATACATGGTTGGCATTGATCTCCAGTCCAACCGAGTAATATTTGCTTCTGTCTATCATAACAAAGGAACCAGCTCCTCCAATGCTTTCTGCCAGAGCCATTATGGCTCCGCCATGAAGAATCCTCATGGGTTGCATGGTCCGGTGATCCACAGGCATCGTAGCTACAATTCTTTCTTCCGAAGCTTCAGTAAACACAATGCCCAGGTTTGATATCAGTGTATTTCTGCAACTCTCATTCAATTCATCCAAAATTCCGGAATTATTCATCTTTTAAGTATGATTAAGGTCATTCCGCTTAAAATTATTCAAGCGCCGACCTGTCCGATAAAACACATTTCAAATAAGGCCTTAAAAATCACTATTTATTTTGTAAATCAGAAATTCCATCCATAAAATTAATGGTTAAAATCGGAAAAACACATCTAAAGCTTTAAAGATAAGCTTTCAGCTTAGCATTATTTCTGATTGATCAAAGTAAACAGCTCATTACATTCATTGAAGTTTCAACGGCTCTTCTCCTGAGTTTTAAACAAATGATCGTCAGGGATGTTTGTTTGATATCTAATCCTTAATTATGCAGACTATTTTAGGAGCCAGCGGAACAATTGGAACATTGTTAGCAAAAGAGCTTTTGGCATACACTACAAAAATCCGGTTAGTGAGCCGGAGTCCTCAAAAAATAAACCCTGACGACGAACTTTTTCCTGCCGATCTTACAAATCCTGCAATGGTTGATAAGGCAGTGGAAGGATCGGAAGTTGTTTATCTTGTTGTTGGGCTTGAATATAATATAAAAACATGGCGCGCCCAGTGGCCTTCGTTGATGAGGGCGGTTATAAATGCCTGTAAAAAACATAAGGCAAAGCTGGTATTCTTCGATAATGTCTACATGTACGATAAAAATGCGGTACTTCACATGACCGAAGATTCACCCATAAATCCTCCCAGTAAAAAGGGGCTGGTAAGAAGAGAAATTGCCGAAATGATTTTAAAGGAAATCCGGACAGGACAGTTAACAGCTTTAATTGCGCGGTCGGCCGATTTTTACGGACCACACTGCGACAAGAGTTTGTTACATATGTTGGTTTATTCCAATATTATAAAGGGTAAAACGCCTAACTGGATGGGAGATCCTGATACGAAGCATTGTTTTACCTATACACCTGATGCGGCGAAAGCCACAGCTTTGCTTGGTAATACTCCCGAAGCCTACAATCAGGTATGGCATCTTCCGACCAATATTCACGCTTTAACAGGCAGGGAATATGTAAGCTTGCTTGCTGCAGAAACCAAAACGCCCGATAAATTATCAGTGGTGCCTCTTTGGATGGTAAAGCTCTTGGGATTATTTATGCCTCTGATGAAAGAGTTGCCCGAAATGATGTACCAGTACGACCGCGATTATTTATTCGATTCTTCGAAGTTCGAAAAGAAATTTAATTTTGAGCCAACCTCATACAAGGCAGGAATCAGGCAAATGATAGAAGCTGAAACAAAAAAAGCGCCTGTTTGAGAGGCGCTTTTCAATTGTAATCTATAATTAATTAGTTTCCTACAGGAGCAATAGCATCTGCCTGGTATTTTCCGGCAGCAAGTTTCTCTTTTATTTCTGAGAAAGCATTTAAAGTGTATTCCACATCTTCGAGTGTGTGAACAGCGGTTGGAATAACACGCAGCATAATCACACCTTTGGGAACTACAGGATAAACTACTATTGAACAGAAAATCTTATAATTTTCGCGAAGATCAAAAACAATATTAGTTGCTTCGGGAACCGAACCATTGAGGAATACAGGAGTAACAGGCGATTCAGAATTTCCGAGGTTGAAACCGCGGCTTTTTAATCCGTCCTGAAGAGCTTTAACAATTGTCCAAAGGTTTTTGCGAAGTTCAGGTTTAGTTTTAATTAACTCCAAACGTTTTAATGAGCCGATAACAATCGGCATTGGAAGCGATTTGGCAAAAATCTGCGAACGCATGTTGTAACGGAGGTAGTCGATTACAGCTTCCGGACCTGCTACAAATCCGCCAATTCCGGCCATTGCTTTGGCAAATGTTCCAAAGTAAAGGTCAACCTGGTCCTGAACACCAAAATGCTCAGCAGTACCGGCGCCGGTTGGTCCCATAGTTCCAAAGCCATGAGCATCGTCAATTAACAGGCGGAAATTGAATTTCTGTTTCAGTTCAACAATTTTGTCAATTTTACCTAGGTCGCCCGACATACCAAATACACCTTCGGTAATTACCATGATACCGCCACCGGTTTCTTCAACAAGCTTTTTGGCGAAACCAAGCATTTTTGCGCATTTTTCAATGTCATTATGAGGGAAAACAAAGCTCTTTCCGCCTTTTGCCTTATGCAAAAAGATACCATCCATGATACATGCGTGCGATTCGGAATCGTAAACGATAACATCGTGGCGGCTTACAAGGGTGTCGATAATGGAAACCATACCCTGATAACCGAAGTTCAGCAGGTATGCATCTTCTTTACTTTCAAAAGCGGCAAGCTGACGTTCCAGTTCTTCGTGGATGCTGGTGTGACCCGACATCATACGGGCGCCCATCGGATATCCTAATCCCCATTCTTTTGCAGCATCTGCATCAGCTTTTCTAACTTCAGGATGGTTAGCCAAACCGAGGTAATTGTTCAAACTCCAGGTGAGAACTTCTTTACCACGAAATTTCATATGGGGTTTAATTTCACCTTCAAGTTTGGGAAACATAAAATAGCCCTGTGCATCTTTTTGGTATTGGCCAAGCGGGCCTTTGTTACTTTTAATTTTATCGAATATATCCACAGCTCAAATTTTTAGTTAAAAAAATGGAAGCACAAACCTAATGGAATTTTAGGAAATACCAAAGAAGCAATATCACATTCGTTAGGAACAAGCATTTGGTAAGGATTTGCCTGATATTTTTATTGTGAAAAATTGGTTATTTTATCGAAATAAAAAGCCTTTTGGGAAGTTAAAAGTGAGAACTCGTATAAATTGTTTGATAGTTGAAAACATTACCAATAGCTTTGTTTCATTAAACAAATGGTTAGTAATTGTAGGTAAAAATACTTTACACCATTAATTTTTCATACAATACTTTGCAAATAAAGCTTTTCTCTAATGCGACATTACAGAAAAGCTTTTTTTATAGGAAATTCTCGTCGAGAAACTTCTGAAATTTTTCCTTGTACTGATCGCTTACCGGCAGATATTCATTCCCGAACACTATACGAAAACGGTCGACCAGCGAAACGCAATTGAGATTTACTATAAACGACCGGTGTATCCGCATAAAACTACTTTCGGGTAATTTTGATTCAAGCAGTTTGAGCGAACAATGCGATATAACTGGTTTAGCTTCGGCTTTCAGGAAAATTTTTATATAATCTTTCAGGCCTTCTATGTATAAAATATCGTCGTAGTTGATACGCCGTATTTTATAATCGGCTTTTAAGAAAAGAAAGTTGTTATTTGCTGATATACTTATGTTTGCTTTTTTCTCCAGGTCGAAAAGTTTGCGGGCTTTTTCGGCCGATGCAAGAAATTCTTCATAACCAAAAGGTTTTAACAGATAATCGACAGCATCGAGCCTGAAACCTTCCAGAGCATATTTTTCAAATGCAGTAGTAAATATAAACCTGGTTTCGCCATTCAGATTCCTGGCAAATTCTGTTCCTGGTAAATCGGGCATCTGAATGTCCAGGAAAATGAGATCTACTTCGTTTTTCCCCAGGTATTCCATAGCACTCAGGGGATTATCAAATGCTTCAACAAATTCAAGAAAAGGTGTTTTTTTGATATAACCTGTAACCAGTTGCAGGGCTAAGGGCTCGTCGTCAATGGCAATGGTGCGAATCATCTCACGCGTTTTCTTTAATTTGAATTTTTAAAATTACTTCAAAAACATGATTTTCCTGGTTTATCTCAAGTTGATGCGCATCAGGAAAAATAAGTCCCAACCTCCGTCTTGCATTTTCAAGACCAATCCCCGACTCGGTGGTTTCTTCTTTTTTGGGTGCCACACTGTTTTGGCTTACAAATATTAATTCATTGCCCGATATCGAAAAGTTAATATCGATAAACGACTTTTCCCGGTAACTTACCCCATGTTTAAAGGCATTCTCAATAAATGGGATATAAATTAAAGGTGGAAAGGGGAAATCTTTGTAATCTTCAGGAAATGTATAGGTTAATTTAACTTTATCGCTCACGCGCAGTTTCATTAAATCGATATAGTTTTTCATAAAGGCAATTTCGGAACTGATTTTAGTATCGCCTTTTTCCGATTCATAAAGCAGGTAACGCATCAGTTTCGAAAGTTGCAGCACTGCATTCTGAGCTTCTTTGGTATTTATTTCAATAAGAGAATAAATGTTATTCAATGTGTTGAAAAAGAAGTGAGGACTCACCTGGTTCTTCAGTAAGGCCAATTCCGAACTAAGTTTTTCTTTTTCAAGTTCTTTGCGTTTTTTCTCATTCTCGTTGTATTTGACTGACATTCGCAGTCCCAGGCTGAATCCGGCAATCAGAACCGAGGTAAACATGTAATTATAAATATCGAATTTCCAGCGCGGGTTCTTTTTAAAATTTGGCTTAGGAGGATTAAAACTTAGTCGGGAACTATCAGCAGCTTTATTTAAGGATTGCCCGGGAGGAGGTGGTTGATTGGTTACCGCATTTTTATTTTGCCTGTTTCTTTCTACAAATTCCTTACTCGTTAATAAAGTGCTTGAAATAGCATCGTTCAACACGTACAGTCCTAAAATCATGGCAATCATTGAAAGATAAAAGTTCCATTTTTTTCCGCGGAACAATAGTTTGGGGATTAACCAAAGATAGCTTGTGTAAAAAATAATTGCATAAATGGTTGAACGAAGAACTATTCGCCCGATAAAATGAATATCCTGCCTTCTTTCAATGGATGTGAGAAAAATTGGCAGCAGAAAAACAATTATCCATGCCCCGATGTGAAGAATTATCGATAGCTTTTTTTCTTTGAATATTGACATAATCATAGTGTAGTTTACCCTCTTTGCGAAAATATCAATTATTTAATTTGATTAAAAGAAAAATAGACGTATAGCCTTTTTTTTAAGACTATTTGGTCACAAATTAAATTTTTCCGCTTAGGGTACATTTATTCAATACATTATGGGTAGCAATAAATATCCTTATTCTTTAAGAAATTGACCCGGTAATTAAAACCGGAAAATGGACTTGTAAATGGTTGATTGTACATAATATAAATTGTTGATTATTAAACCTAAGTTAAAGACTGTTAACATTCAAAAAAAAATTAAATGAAAGCATGGAGAATTGAACAAAAAGATATTATCTTAACTTTTTCAAAATTTTAGTATTAACAATCTTTATAAACTGCTAACAATGAGCAATAATTCAAAAAGCGGATTAAGCAGGCGCAACTTTCTAGGAATGTCTGCCCTTGGTTTAACGGGTCTTACAATTCTGCCCAGTTGGACTATGAATGGAGTCAGAGTGGCTCCAAGCGACAGGGTTGTACTTGGCTTTATAGGTCTTGGCCAGCAGGCATTATCCGATTTTGCCGGTTTTGCAAGCGTACCTGGTGTTCAGGTAGTAGCTGGTTGCGATGTTGATTCGATGAAACAACTCCGTTTTAAAAAACGTGTTGAAGCTTGGCAATCAGGAAAATCAATTGCACCTCGCTGCGACATCTATGAAAATTATGAACAATTATTGAGCCGCAAGGACATT
>JAJYAG010000111.1 GCA_021779665.1 Bacteroidota bacterium
AAAGGAAGATTATGAAGAGTACTTTGCGAAAACCGGAATCCAGTCATATATAGAACAAAAACCACAAAGAAAGCGCTCACAATAAGCAGGGATTTGTTTCCGAAAATAGCAACACAGTACTTACAGATGCAACTTCTTTTACTGCAAATAATCGTTTTTTTGACAATATTCCTGATTCTGCTATTCATGGTGATGTTCCGTCTGAAATCCAGGATTCAAAAGTATTTGGAGTAAATAAATTACCAGCCAGGACAGCTTTCTGGCCCGCTCCAAATTCAGAGGAAGCCCAAAAAACGGATTACGATCATTCGGTGTGGGTAAAATCCCTGAACGGGAAATGGCAGTTTCACTGGTCTCCCGATCCGCAATCGCGCCCTGTTGATTTTTACAAACCCGGATTTGACCGGAATGGATGGGCAAGCATCGACGTTCCTTCAACCATTGAAAGACAGGGATTTGGCATTCCATTATATACCAATTCAGTATATCCTTTCAAAGCCAATCCTCCGTTTGTAATGGATGAGCCTGATCCGAAGTTTACAACTTACAAGCAACGTAACCCTGTTGGATCTTACTGCAAAACGTTTATGGTACCCGGAGGCTGGAAAGGCAAACGCATCATTCTTCACCTTGCAGGAGCCAGCTCCGGTACATTTGTATGGGTGAACGGACAAAAAATTGGTTATTCACAGGATTCTAGGCTGCCAGCCGAGTTTGATATCACTCATGCCCTGGTTCAGGGCGAAAATTTACTGGCTGTCGAAACTTATAAATATTGCGATGGATCTTATCTCGAAGATCAGGATTACTGGCGGTTGAGCGGTTTGTTTCGCGATGTCTTTATCAGGGCAGTTCCGGCTGTTACGCTTTGGGATGTTTACGCCCAGCCTGTGGTTAACCTGCAGAATGAAACCGGAAGCCTGATTCTCCATTATTCGGCAGCGAATTTTACCAGGAAAGAAAAGGACGGTTATACGCTTTCTGCCTCCGTTTATACCCCCCAGGGAAAAGAGCTGAAAACGAAAGAATTCAAGATATCCCCGATTCCCTCAGGTTTCAACAAGGAAGTTAGCCTGGAGGCTCTTAATTTAGAAAATGTACAGTTATGGTACACCGAAAATCCTCTTCAATACCTGGTATTGCTTGAATTGAAGCAAAAGGGGAAAACCATCGAAGCTTACAAGTTACCGGTGGCTTTCCGTAAAATTGAAGTGGTGGGCAATGCCATTCTTCTTAATGGGCGCAGGTTAAAAGTACGAGGTGTAAACAGGCACGAATTTTCGCCCGACCAGGGATGGACAATTTCAAAAGAAGAGATGATCCGTGATTTGGAACTGATGCAGCAGGCTCATGTTAATTTTGTACGCAATGCTCATTATCCGAACGACCCACGGTGGTACGAACTATGCGACAGATATGGGATTATGGTGATGGATGAAGCTAACGTGGAATCGCACGGGCTGAGCTATCACAAACGGGTGTTACCAGGCGACAGCCCTGATTGGGAAGATGCTTGTGTTGACCGTATGAAACGGATGGTAATCCGTAGCCGGCAGTTCCCCTGTATTACCATGTGGTCGTTAGGAAACGAAGCCGGATATGGTAATACCTTTAAAAAAATGCGGGAAGTAGCACTTGCATCCGATCCCGAGCGTCGATTGATCCAGTATGCCGATATGAACCGGGTGGCCGATATGGATAGTCAGACGTACCCAACCATTGCCTGGCTAAAACAGCATTTGCAAGGGAAAGCTGTGCGTAAAGGCGAACGTGGCGAATCGTCCAACGAGGAACAGCATGGGAAATATCCTTCCGGAAGACCATTTCTCATGAATGAATATGCACATGCCATGGGAAACAGTCTGGGTAATTTTAACGATTACTGGCAACTCATTTATGAAAATGATATGCTGGCTGGAGGCTTTGTGTGGGACTGGGTTGACCAGGCATTATGGAAAAACAGGAACAGTCCTCAGGAAGGCTTTCTTTATGGTGGCGATTTTGGTGATTTTCCAACAGATAAAAACTTTTGTATAAATGGGTTAATAGGCGCCGATCGTTTTCCACATCCGCATTATTATGAATTAAAGAAAGTGTATCAGCCTGTTGCTTTTAAGCTTGTCGGGAAAAGCCCATGGGTGTTGGAAGTTACTAATCATCAGCTCTCCGGTAACCTTAGCGATTACGATTTCAGGTACATTTTGCTGGAAAACGGTAACCCGTTTTCCGAGGCGAATCTCGCTCCGGCAGATGTTGCCCCGCTTTCAGAAATGCGGATCAATTTACCGGATATTTCATGCGATACAGCAAAAGAATATTTTTTAACTGTTCAACTGCTTTACAGGAAGGATAACCTCTGGGCAAAACGCGGCGATGTTTTTGCCTGGGAACAGTTTCAGTTAACCAGTCCGGTCAGGGCTGACAAGCAAAAATCGGCTATGGCAGGTCAGAATATTAAGCTGCAAACCATGGAAACGGCCGAATCCTTTGCGGTATCCGGCGACGGATTCTCTGTTAAGCTGAACAAATCAACAGGAATGATTTCTGAGTACCAAAAGAATGAAAAAGTGCTGATTGAAGGAGTACATTTTAATTTTTGGCGGGCACTCACCGATAATGATAAAGGCTGGAAAGTGGACAAAAAAATGGGTATATGGGAAGGTGAAGCAGAGAACTACCAGCTTCTGAGTGTTCGCCTGAATGAATCTGCCGGTGATGTGCAGGAGGTGAACTCCCGTTATTTATTCAAAGCCACAAAGGCTGAACTCGAATTGCAGACACTGATTTATCAGGATGGAACCGTAGGGCTCGACTATCGTATTTCCATTCCCGAACAGGTTCCTGATGTTCCGCGCATAGGGCTGCAGTTTACCATAAATCCTGATTTTAACGATATTGAATGGTACGGACGGGGACCGCACGAAAATTACGTTGACCGGCAAACCGGTGCCGCAATTGGTATTTACAGATCCACGATCGGGGATTTTACTACTCCTTATGTCCGACCGCAGGAAAATGCTAATCGTTGCGACATAAGATGGATGAAATTTATGAATGCCGGGAATCAGGCGCTATGTTTCGAAGCTACCGGATCCAGGGTGTTTTCGGCAAGTGCATGGCCCTATTCCCGTGAAATGATAACCGGAGCAAACCACAATTTTGAGCTGAAAAATGACAAAAAGATAACTGTGAATATTGATGCAGCCCAGATGGGTGTGGGAGGAGATAATTCCTGGGGTTTGCCGGTAAACGATTCTTACCTCCTAAGACCGGGAGTTTATCGTAATAGTTTTATTATAAAATTTGGTTCCTTAAGTAGTTCTTTATGAGGAAATGCGAATTAACGGAATTGTGCAAATAATTGTCTGAAATATTCAAATTTATAAGAGGGCTATTCTTTAAGTTTGATTACTGATAAAATCCCTTTTGAAGGGTAGAAAAACTAACTATATGCTTATGAAAAGGAATTCTTGTTGTTTAGCAAAGCTTGAGCGAACTAGCAAGTTATTGCAAAACAAAGAACCTGACTTTTTGCCGTCGGCAATTTTTCCGGAGAATTTATGTATATGTTGGGAGAAGCGCCTGGAACTCCCGCATGTTTCTGGAGAATCTTTGGTTCATTTGAAATAGTTTACCTGTAGATAAATTAGAATTTTTTAACGAAGTAAAAAGTATGCTTGATTGAAAGACCTGAAAAGTAAAAGAGAGAGAAACTTTGGATTTTTGATTACTTGATTAATTTTTAAAAACCTAGCATAAAAAAAGGCGAAGAATGTTTCGACCATTCCCCGCCTAAACTGTGATTAATTATTTAAATTAAACTATTACAAACTTATGAAAGAAAAATGGATTTTCCTCCTGCCGGTTCCCGGCATAAAAAGAATTATTTCGATAAAATTCCTTGAGAGGTTACCCCCTGAGCTTAAACGCAAAATTTGAAGTACTTCCTGGCTTTCCGCCGGTTTTTAGCAAATTACCTTATTTATTCATATTGCAGTAGGGGCAAAGTATGCTCTTTTGTAAAATACCAATACAGTTGAATAAACCTAACATTATGAATTATAAATAACGGGCAAGGGATGTTTCGACCATTCCCCGCCTAAACAGTGACTAATTATTAATTTTAAACTATTAAAATCACATGAAAGAAAAGTGGATTTTTCTACCTCGCTCCGATGGCAGAACAGTATTTCTGCGAGCAAAAGTCTTTTTGATTGCTGCTGTCATGAGTTTAAGCACAAGTTTTGCAGGTACTCCTTCTGATTTTGCCGGATTTACGGGAAAACCGGCAGATGACAAATCTGCAGGCTCCAACACTGCAATGCAGCAACAGAAGTTAACAGGAACAGTTTACGATGAAGAGGGTAAACCAATTCCCGGTGCTACTGTAGTTGTGAAAGGAACAACCAAAGGAACCGTTACAGGCAATGATGGTGCATTCACTCTTATGGTTGAACCAAACTCAACCCTTGTAGTCTCTTTTATAGGTTATGAAACACAAGAGGTAGCGGTGGGCGATAAGAGTGCGGTTCACATTACCTTAAAAGTAATGGCGCAAGAGATGGAAGATGTTACAGTTGTTGCTTTTGCCAAACAAAAGAAAGGAAGTGTAATCGCATCTATTACAACCATTAAACCTGCCGAGCTGAAAGTTCCGTCGAGTAACCTTACCACGGCTCTGGCCGGTCGTATGTCGGGCTTGATTTCATATCAGCGAAGTGGTGAACCCGGAAAAGATAATGCTGAATTTTTCATTCGCGGGGTTACAACTTTTGGATATAAAAAGGACCCGCTCATCCTGATTGATAATAATGAAGTTACCACCCAGGAACTTTCCCGTATTCAGCCTGATGATATCGCCAGTTTTTCTATTATGAAAGATGCTACTGCAACGGCCCTGTATGGTTCCCGTGGTGCAAACGGCGTTATTCTGGTTACAACCAAAGAGGGTGCTGAAGGCAAGGCCCAAATTAGTGTCCGTTTTGAGCAATCGATTTCAATGCCTACAAGCATGGTGGAGCTTGCTGATCCGGTCACTTACATGAAACTTCATAACGAAGCTGTAAGAACACGCGATCCCCTCGGGGCAATACCTTATTCGCAGAATAAAATCGATAATACAATAGCCGGAGGTAATCCTTATGTTTATCCTGCAAACGATTGGTATGATATCCTTTTTAAGAAACAGACAACAAATCAGCGATTAAACTTCAATGTTAGCGGTGGTGGAAAAATTGCCCGGTATTATCTGGCTGGTAGCTTGTTAAACGATAATGGAATGTTGAAGGTCGACGAACAAAATAACTTCAACAACAACATTAAATTAAAGCGTTACATGTTGCGTTCCAATGTGAATATCAATGTAACCAAGACTACTGAAGCGGTAATTCGTCTTCACGGAGCCTTCGATGACTATACCGGCCCTATTACAAGTGGTGAAGATATGTTCAAGAAGGCAATGAAGGCCAACCCGGTTTTATTCCCTGCTTACTTTAAGCCCGATAGTGCAAATATTTATACTCAGCATATTCTTTTTGGGAATTACGATAAGGCACAATATATTAATCCTTATGCTGATATGACCCGGGGATATAAGGATTATACCACTTCGCAGATGTCGGCTCAATTTGAGTTAAAACAACAACTTGATTTTATTACCAAAGGGCTTTCTTTGCGGGCCATGTTTAATACCAACCGTTACTCTTATTTTGATGTTCAGCGATTTTATACTCCGTTCAGTTATCAGGTTTCCATGTACGATAAAGCGGCTGACAGTTATACGCTATCTTCGCTCAATGAACTGACGGGAACTGAATACCTCGATTACAGGGAGGGAACAAAGGACATCAATTCAACCACATATTTTGAAACTACGCTGAACTGGCTTCGCACCTACAACGAAAAACATGCTTTAAATGCCCTGGGAGTTTATACCATGCGCGAGCAGTTGTATGCCAATGCCGGTGATCTCCAGAAATCGTTGCCTTACCGCAATATCGGCCTTGCCGGACGTGCTACTTATGCCTACGATTCGAGATACTTTTTGGAACTTAACTTTGGATATAACGGTTCGGAACGTTTCTCGAAGAAAGAACGTTTTGGCTTTTTCCCTTCGGCAGGTTTAGGCTGGTTTGTCTCCAATGAAAAATTCTGGACCCCGGGTTTGAAAAATGTAATTTCAAAACTTAAATTAAAAGCTACTTACGGACTTGTTGGAAATGATGCTATCGGAGACTCGAACGACCGGTTTTTCTATCTTTCCAATGTTAACATGAATAACTCGGGTTATGCTTCGTCCTTTGGCACATATGGAAACTTTGGTGGTGGTTATACTGTAAATGGTATTTCGGTTTCGCGATATCCGAACAACGACATTACCTGGGAGACAGCTAAAAAACTGAATATGGGTATTGAACTTGGATTGTGGGATGAACTTGATATTCAGGCTGATCTTTTCTCTGAAGACCGCTCCAATATTCTTATGTCGCGCTCGTATATTCCTACAACAATGGGTTTGCAGGCTACACCAAGGGCTAACGTGGGAGAAGCTTCCAGCAGTGGTATTGATATTTCTCTTAACTACAACCATTCTTTCAACGAGAAACTTTGGATTACCAGTCTTGCTAACTTTACTTATGCAACCAGTAAATTTACTGTATACGAAGAACCTGATTATTCCGAAACTCCATGGCGCTCAAGGGTTGGCTATTCTCTGAATCAAACCTGGGGATATGTAGCAGAACGTTTGTTTGTGGATGAGGAAGAAATTCGCAACTCTCCGCAGCAGTTTGGTGATTACAAGGCAGGGGACATTAAGTATAAGGACATAAACAAAGATGGTAAGATTACTGAACAGGATAAGGTTCCTATCGGGTTTCCAACAAGTCCCGAAATTGTGTATGGGTTTGGTATCTCCGGTGGGTACAATGGATTTGACTTATCATGCTTCTTCCAGGGCCTGGCAAGAGAATCTTTCTGGATTGATCCGGTTTCTACCAGTCCGTTTATCAACTATCACCCTTCTTCAGATGATACTGATCCAGGAAAACTTGCTAATAATGCGCTCCTTAGAGCATATGCCGATAGTCATTGGTCGGAAGATAACAGAGATTTGTATGCACTTTGGCCACGGTTATCCGAGACCGTAATCTCTAACAATACCCAAACCTCCACATGGTTTATGCGTAACGGATCTTTCCTTCGGCTCAAATCGGTTGAGTTTGGATACACCTTACCCTCGAGACTTATTTCCAAAGTCAAAATGACTAATCTTCGCTTTTATTTCAGTGGTACCAACCTTCTTACATTTACCAAATTCAAAATGTGGGATCCTGAAATGGGTGGTAACGGTCTGGGATATCCCATCCAGAAGGTGTATAATTTTGGTCTCCAGTTATCCTTCTAAATACATAAACTAATAGATATGAAAACATTATACAAAATATTTTTTGCATTAGCCATAGTTCTGGGAGGAGGGTCATGCACCTATCTTGATATCGTTCCCGACAATGTGGCAACAATTGATTTTGCCTTTCGAAACCGGACTGTTGCTGAAAAGTATTTATTTACCTGTTACAGTTATCGTCCTTATATTGGAGGTGTAAATATGGATCCTGCTATGGCCGGATGTGACGAAACCTGGAGATTTTACGGACAAACCGATCCATGGGGCAATACCAAAATTCAAAGAGGTTTCCAGTCTTTAACATCACCGCTTTTAAATTCATGGGATGGAGAAAACGGAGGCAAGGCTCTTTGGAAAGGAATACGGGATTGTAACATTTTCATTGAAAATATTAATAATGTTCTCGATTTACCTGATTATGAAAAGAAAAGGTGGGTGGCTGAAGTTAAGTTCCTAAAAGCTTATTATCACTACTATTTACTTAAATCTTACGGCCCGATTCCGATTGTTGATGTAAATCTTCCAATTTCTGCCGGTGTTGAAGAAGTGCAGGTTTATCGCGAACCAGTTGATAAGGTGGTTGATTATATCGCTAATTTATTGAAAGAAGCAGCAATTGATCTTCCTAATGCTGATCAGATAGTTGAAGGAACTGAAGCCGGACGTGCTAACAAATTGGTTGCACTTGCCTTACGTGCTGAGGTTTTGATATTTGCCGCAAGTCCGCTGTTTAATGGTAATACCGATTATGCCAGCCTGGTAGATAACCGCGGTATAAGCTTGTTTAACCAGACTTACGATGAGAATAAATGGAAAATTGCAGCCGAAGCATGCAAAGAGGCCATTGACACCTGTCACCTTCAAAAGAAAGCTCTCTATGATGTGGTAGACCCATTGGTAGCAACCGCTCCCGACGCATTCAAACAGGAGATTATTTATCGCCAGGCCATTTGCGACAGATGGAATAAGGAATTAATCTGGGGAAACACTAATTACGACTGTAACTATCTTTCAAGACAGGCACAGGTCAAAATTATTCGTCTGGCTGCCGAACGTTCGAATGATGTTTTTACAGAGTGGGCTCCCACAATGAAAATGGTTGAAAAATATTATTCCAGTAATGGTGTTCCTATTGAAGAAGATAATTCATGGATTTCAAACGGTTGGTACGAAAATAGGTTTAAAATACGACCTGAAGTATCCTCGGGCAACGATATCTATTATGTTCAAAAAGATCAGAAAACTGTTTACCTTCATTATAATCGTGAGCCTCGCTTTTATGCATCTCTTGGCTTTGATAAAGGGGTTTATTTTGGAAATGGTTACTACACCTTCCCGGGAACAATAAAATATACTGACTTCTTCGCCAAAGCCGTATCAGGCGCTGCAACTGCTTCGGGTAATTTCTCCATTACCGGATATAGTGTTAAGAAAATGCACAGCTTTAAAAACGCCCAAACCACCAATAGCACCAGTGTTGAATACTTCCCATTTCCGGTGCTTCGTCTGGCTGATCTGTATCTTATGTATGCCGAAGCCCTGAACGAATATTATGGTCCAAATGCCGATGTGTACGATTATGTTGACCGGGTGAGAGCCAGGGTAGGACTCAAAGGGGTAAAGGAATCGTGGCAGTTATATTCTTCCAAGCCAAATAAGCCTGACAGCAAGGATGGTATGCGTGAGATTATTCATCAGGAGCGGACCATCGAACTGGCATTTGAAGGGAAAAGATTCTGGGATATTCGTCGGTGGAAAGCGATCGATGAATTTAATGTACAACCGATGGGCTGGAATATTTCGGGCGAAAATGCTGAAGATTTTTACAATGTTGTTCCTGTGGCCCAAATTCCTGTAAAGTTTACTGTTAAAGATTACTTCTGGCCTATTAAGGAAGCCGATTTGACTGTAAATAAGAATCTGGTTCAAAATTATGGTTGGTAGTAAATTAAACAATTGAAAAAATGAATGAAATGAAATCGATTTATTTATATCTGTTTGTGGTTATTTTTTCCTTTGCCATCGCATGTCAAGAGGAACCAATTGGTCAACAGCCAATTGATAAAAACCCACCTGAATCAGTATCTGATGTTAAAGTTATAAATACCCCCGGAGGTGCTATACTCACCTATAAACTTCCTGAAGATCAGGATTTGCTTTACGTAAAAGCAGTATATTCTCTGAAGGATGGAGTAAAAAGTGAATCCCGTTCTTCCATGTATACCGATACCCTGAAAATTGTTGGATTTGGCGATACAATTCCCCGTGAGGTCACAATTATTGCTGTAGACCGAAGCAGAAACGAATCAGTACCAGTCAAAACAACAATTACACCTTTGGAACCTCCCGTCACAACTATTGGACGTACCCTGGATATGATTGCCGACTTTGGTGGAGTTCATGCATACTGGGACAATCCTTCGAGAGCCGAAGTTTCAGTTGTTCTTTTGAAAGAAGATAATAACAAAGAATTTGTGCCGATCCAAACCATCTACAGTACCATGGAAAAAGGCGAAGGCGCTCAACGGGGTATGGATACAATTCCGGCAAAATTCGCTATCTATGTTCAGGATCGTTGGGAGAATCGCAGCGAAATCAAATATTTTGAACTGAAACCAATATTTGAAACCAAGTTCGACAGATTGAAATTCAGGGTTGTCTCTCTTCCTAACGATGAAAAAGATGCCTGGGGATGGGTAATGCCCAGATTATGGGATGGAATTGTCGGCGATCAGGGTTTTCATACTGCAAACGGTACCGGACGTTGGCCTCATTCTTTTACGTTTGATTTGGGTGTGACTGCGCGCATTAGCCGTATTATTGAATGGCAACGCCAGGCTTCGTATTATTATAATCATGGAAACATGAAAGACTTTGAAGTATGGGGATGCGAAACTTTAGATCCTACAGGAAATTGGGCGAGCTGGACAAAATTAATGGATTGTCATTCGATTAAACCTTCAGGTTTACCGGTGGGTCAGGTTTCTGCTGAAGATAAAGCCTGGGCCAATGCTGGTGAGGAATTTATCTGCCCGCCAACAAATCCCAAGGTAAGATACTTACGGATAAAGTGCCTGAAAACCTGGTCGAACGGAGATTTTCTCCATGTATCTGAAATCGCGGTTTATGGCGATAATCGTTAGTTAATGTTAAAATATTTAAATTCATTGTTATGAAAACCAAATATTTATATGGCACCATCATCGCCATAATTACTTTTATTAGTTTTTCCTGCTCTAAAATGAACGACCTTCATCAGGAGTATTTGGATGAAGGCGAAATTATTTACGCGGCAAAGGTGGATAGCGTTGCGCCTCATGCAGGAAATAAGAGAATTCAGCTGGAGATGTTTATCGTCTCGCAACGCATTGAAAAGTTACGGATCTTCTGGAATGATAAAAATGATTCATCGGATGTTGAAGTTGCTAACCAGGTTGGCACAAAAACCATATTGCTCGATAACCTGATGGAAAAGAGCTATATCTTTCAACTGGTTAGTTTTGACAAGTTTGGCAACCCATCTCTTCCATATGAAGTTACCGGAAAGGTTTATGGTCCAAATTTTCAATCAACGCTGACCAATAGGGTTATCAAGAGCAAAACACCTGTTGTTGCCGGAAAAACAACTATTACCTGGTCGGGTACTGTTGATAAGGGAGTACGGTGCGATTTAACCTATGTGAATCTTAATGATATTACGGTGGACAGGAAAGTGCCTATGTCGGAATTATCAACTGTAATTACCGATTTTAAGTCCGAT
The DNA here is from genome assembly GCA_021779665.1 of Bacteroidota bacterium. GTDB lineage: Bacteria > Bacteroidota > Bacteroidia > Bacteroidales > JAAUTT01 > JAAUTT01. The sequence goes on from JAJYAG010000111.1 coordinate 11,166, forward strand.
ATGAAATACCGGACCTTGTTTCTTCCGGAACCAACGGCAATCGATACCTTCTATACAGACTACAAAAGTGTTGTTTTCTAGTTTGGTTTAGTTCAGATCAGTTTCGGGTGCTCTCAATTTTGGGCACCCGATATTTTTTATAACCTAACGCTTTGAGTTATGAAAATGAGATTACTATTGCTTTTTATGGGCATGATTTCTGTGTACTCCAATGCCTTTCCAAATATTTCCAAGGATGAATATGCCATCGGAAAGGTATTCCTGGTAAACAACGATACTTTGTCGGTGTATATTAAGATTGATCGGCTTATTAATTTGCAGAACAGCATCATGTATGTTGATACCACTACAGGTAAAGAATACATACTTAAACCTGAAAAAGCAAAAGGTTTTTGCTTGATTTATCCTGACGATACCATGTATTTCGAGAGCATCCCCGATTTTCAAAGAGCTCTGTTTCATGCCAAATACAAAAAAGTATTTTTTGTGCATTGTTTGCAAAAGGGAAAGATCCCCTTGTACTATTTTGTTGATATCAAACTTGTAAAGGAAGGCCTGGATATGGTGCCAACGGAAAGAGGCAGGTATTTCGCATTATTCAGGGATGAATGGTTCCCTGTTTCGAAAGAAAGCTACTGGACTGATTCTCGGAAAATTCTTTCCGCGTTGAAAAGCTTTGCAGTACCAAAAGAATGGAAAGATTTGGTATTAAAAGTAGATTCCTCTCAACTAAAATTTGAAGACACTATTGAATTTATTAACTTATGCAATAATCTTTTATCCGAATAACATCAATTCACGCTGATTTGAAATTCTTAACTGCTCAGTCGAATGTAAATATCTGAAATATGCAAAGAAATGACTGAATTATTCAACTTTATGATGTTGTGAGGATGTAATTTAGTACCTGACTGAATTTTGACTTATTACCTGTTACTACTTAATTTATCTAATGAAAACTTCATACATAATCATTAGTCTCTTATTTCTGATAAGCAAAGATTTAAGATCACAAAAAGTTGAAAAGGAATTCAATTCGCTCGAAAGCTGTTTTCTCTCCCCGCCTGTTTCTGTGCGCCCTTATGTGTGGTGGCACTGGATGGGCTCAAACTTTTCAAAAGAAGGCATAACAAAAGACCTTGAAGCCATGAAGGCCTCAGGCATTGGCGGAGCTACTATTTTTAACCTCAGTTCGGCGGTGCAGGAATCGCATGCTCCAACCCTGAATAATCCCTGGTCTGAACAGACTTACCGCAGTCCTGCCTATTGGGAGGCCATGGTGCATGCTGCCAAAGAAGCTGAGCGGCTCAGTCTGGAAATCGGCCTGCATAATACTGTTGGATACTCCACTACCGGCGGCCCCTGGATTGATGAGGAAAGAAGCATGCAGCGGCTCGTATGGAGCGACACAATTATCGATGGCAGCAGTAACAAAAATATTATTCTTAAGGCTCCCCAACTTATTGCCGACGAGGGCTGGGGTAAAACCGGCCGCACCATATCTTTTTACAGGGACTTATTCGTATTGGCTGTGCCTGCCGATAAAAAAACTATTGAAGTTTCGGATATACGAAACCTCAGTTCCGGCTATAAATCCGAAAGTGGCTTAAACTGGAAGGCTGCTGAAGGACGGTGGATTATTTACCGTATCGGCCACGCCTCAACAGGTCGTCCCCCGCATCCGGTTCCCGACGATTTGCTTGGAAAAGTATTGGAGGCCGATAAAATGAGTGCCGAACAAACCACCTATCACTGGCAAAATGTGCTCGATCCCGTAAAACAACATCTCGGGCCTTATCTTGGCAAATCATTCCGACACATGTTAATCGACAGTTATGAGGCTGGCAACCAGAACTGGACGAAGAATTTCCGTGAGGAATTTATGAAAAGGAAAGGGTACGATCCTGTTCCTTGGCTGGCATCTTTTTCCACCACGGTCGGAACCGGAAAGGATGATAAAAACCGGCGCATCATAACGGATGAAGATCAGACAGCCCGTTTTGACTGGGACTACCGCGATGTGGTTAGTCAGCTGTTTTTCGAAAAAGGATGGCAGCCGGGGAAACAAATGTTAAAAGAGGCCAAGCTTGATTTGCAGTTTGAACCTTATGGCGGCCCGTTTAATACTCCTCAGGGTGTGGCGCTTGCAGATCTTCCTATGGCCGAATTCTGGACTGCCGGGGTTGGGGGAATTAATCCGGCAGTTCCTGCTGCCGCCCGTGCTGCCGGTAAAAAAGTAGTAGGGGCTGAAGCTTTTACAGGTCGGCCCGAAAAAAGCCAGTATACCGAAGATCCGGCATTTCTGAAGCAATCTGCCGATAAAAGTTTTGCTGCCGGCATTAACCGTTTGATATTGCACCACTGGGTACATCAGCCATTCGACGATAAATACCAGCCCGGCATGGGTATGGGTTGGTGGGGGACACATTTTGGCCGCCATCAGACTTGGTTTGAACCCGGCAAGGCGTTTTTCCGGTATCTGGGCCGTTGTCAGGCAATGCTTCAGTTTGGCGAACAGCCCGCCGATTACCTGTCGCTTGATAAGTCAGACGAATTTTGCGATATTATTTCGACACCCGATTTTTTAATGTCAAATATTAAAGTGGTCAACGGAAAGATCGTTCTGCCTTCGGGTCGTTCGTACCCTTTTATGGTAATTCCCGGTGACGGGGTTATGCTTCCTGAGATTGCACAGAAAATCAGCAAAATTGTTACTGAAGGGGCAACCATTGTTTCGGCCAAACCACTTAAGTCACCAAGTCTTAAAAATTATCCTGCCTGCGATCGGGAGTTGAAAAAACTCGGGGATGAAATCTGGGGTTCCGGTTCGCAAAATAACTATAAGAAGGGGTTTGTGTTTACAAAGCTTGAAGATGCCAAACGCAAAGCAGGTTTAGTTCCCGATTTTATCATCAATAATGCTGATGCCGAAATTATCAGAATAGCACACCGGAAATCTTCGGATACCGATATTTACTTTGTTTCAAACCAATCCGACCAACCTCAGGTATTTAATGTTTCATTCCGTATTTCGGGAAAACAACCTGAATTGTGGCAGGCCGAAGACGGCAGTATCATGAATGCTCCTGTTTGGCAGGAAAAGGACGGACGAACATCTGTTAACCTGCGGTTAAAGGGTTTGCAGAGTGTATTTGTGGTATTCAGAAAAACTCCTGCAAAAGCTGATTATCTGGTATCTGTCACCGAAAAGAATTCGAACCCGAGATGGACTGTTGAGACTTCAAAAGATGGCCAGCCGGTTATTTTTGCTTCCGATCTGGTTGTTTTGAATATGGTTTATGCCTCAGGAAAACGGAATACCCTGGTTGTTCGTCAGCCCGATTCTCTTCTGATCAGCGGAGCATGGGAAGTTGCATTCTCTCCAAAGTTAGAGCCGGCTTTCAGGATGACTTTTTCTGAACTGACTGATTTTAGCCTTCATAAGGAAAACCGGGTACGATATTTTTCGGGAACAGCTACTTACAGTAAGAAAGTGACAATTCCCAAATCTTTTTTTGAGAACAGCAGCCGTTGTATGCTCGATCTCGGAGAGATGAACGATATAGCCGAAGTGCGTATAAATGGGAAAAGTGCCGGGGTTGTCTGGTATCCTCCTTTTAAGATTGATATAAACAGTCTGCTTAAACCCGGCGAAAACCTGATAGAGATTGCTGTTACCAATACCTGGGCCAACAGGTTAATTGGCGATGAGCAGGAACCCGCCGACTTTGAGTGGGGTAAGGACAGGGGTGAAACAATGGGCCGTGCTATGCTAGCTTATCCCGAATGGTTTATAAAAAATGAACCACGACCCTCGCAAGGACGAAAAACATTCAATGTATGGTATTATTACCGGAGCAACAGTCCGCTCAAACCTGCCGGTTTGGTTGGGCCTGTAAAATTAATCAATGAGTCGGTTGTCCAGCTTTAATTATCGTGAAACCTAATTTGAACGCTTATGAAATGCAGGATGTCAGGTAAATTGTTTCTGATCTGGGTATTGCTATTTTTCCTGAATACCGGATTTGCCCAAAATGAAGTTAATTCGTACGAACGTGCTAAACTGCATGCTTTGGTTTACGACCGGCCTGCTCCCGATTTTTTTGAAGGAGCCCTGCTTGGTAACGGTGCCATGGGTGTGGTGGTAACCACTCGCCCCGATGCTGTTGTTTTCTATTTTGGACATAACAATGTGTGGGATATACGAATTGCTGAAAATAACAAAGAGAAAATTGGCACATTCAACGAGGTGTTCAACAAGGTTAAAGCTATACCAGATACCCTCAAAATGCTTGGTAACAATCCCTGGTACCGCGAATACAGCGAAATGGCAGGTGAGAATTACAGGAAGCCTTATCCGAGACCATTTCCGTGTGGTTCGGTGCTGCTGGGGTTCGACCGCCGGAATGCAGAAATGATTGGTCACCGGCTCGACATTTCCAATGGACTTTGCGAGGTTTTTATGCTTACTAAAGAACAGAAAAAAATTGTACTCAGGGTTTTCACCGATATGACGGAGGATAATCTATGGTTTCAGCTGGTTGACGAACAAGGAAATGCCTGCGACAATATTTTTGATCGTATCCGGGTTATAACCGATCCGTCCACACCAAAGGAATTTCCGAAGGCTGCCATGGACGAAAACCTTGGAAATGGTGTAATAAGTTTTCGCCAGACCTTGCCTTATTCCGAGCCCGATGTATATGATCCTTTGAAAGGACATCCGAAAGATAAAGCATTTCTCCTGACAACAACTGTTAATGTTCCATTGAAAAAAACTTCCAGGATAAACTGGGATGGTAACCGCCAGGAGATGGCTCCAATGGAAGCTGCCATAGCCAAAAAGAAAGGATTCACAGGTTGTATTTCGCTCCGCGAAGGATTGAATAATGCCCTTCCGGTAATGCTGCCGGTAACAGAAATACCACAGGAAGAAAATCTAAAGCTCTCGTTCAATAAAGGGCAGAATTTGTGGAATGAATACTGGGGTAAATCGGGTGTAAAACTCGACGACCCGTTTCTGGAACAAATGTGGTACCGTAACCTCTATTTTCTGAATTGCGCCACCAAAGACGGAGCAACAACTCCCGGTCTTTTTGCCAACTGGAGTTACAACAACATTGGCACCGCATGGCATGGCGATTATCACATGAATTACAACACACAACAGCCGTTTTGGGTAACTTTTTCGAGTAATCACCTGGAAAAAAACCTGCCTTATGTTGACCTGATTGAGAAATTAATGCCTGTTAGTAAACTATGGGCAAAAGAATATTATCAATTGCCGGGTGCCTATATTCCTCACAGTGCCTACCCTGTTGATATGACCATGAACCCTTATCCGGTACCCACCTGGGGATGGGAAATTGTGGAAACGCCCTGGGCCATGCAGGGATTATGGTGGCATTATTTATATTCGGGCGATGTTGACTTTCTCAAAAACAGGGCTTTTGAACCCATGAAAGCAGCAGTGGAATTCCTGGTGGCTTATATGAAAAGGCCAGAAGCCAGTGGTCCGCATTGGAAAGATAATAAGTTTCACATATTCCCGACAGTGCCTCCCGAATTATACGGACTTCGTCCGGGTTTCAAATACAATTACGACTGTAACGCTGATTTATCGCTTACAAAATTCATTTTCAAAGCTTTTATTGAAGCTACACAGGTTTTGAAAATCGAGAAAAATGAAAAGGTATTACTAAAGGATATTCAGTTAATTCTGTCGCGTTTCCCCGAATATCCAACTACGGATTCAGAAAAATATGGCAAAGTTCTTGTTTCGGTTCCCGGCGAACACGATCAGGTAGTATATAATGTCCCGCTTCCGCTTTTTACGGTGTTCCCGGGCGAAGATTTTGGCTTACATGCGGATTCGGCCACCATGAAGCTTTTAAGGAACACTTATCTGAATCAACAGAACGAAGGTGGTAACGATCTGGTATTTATTAACCTCCAGGCAGCCCGGATCGGAATGCTTGATCTGGAGAGGTTCAAAAGGCATGTAAACTATTGCCTTTTGCCAAATGGAACAACATCGGACAGGGTGATGCAGGTGCATGGCCGTTACGGAGACACAACGCCCTACGGCTATATGGATAAAATGGGAGTATGGTTCGAGAATTTTGCACTCCCCGCAGTGTTGAACGAATGCCTGATGCAAAGTTATAACGGAACCATCCGTCTTTTCCCGAACTGGCCCTTGGCCAGGGATGCTGAATTTCAAAACCTGAGGGCCCCTGGAGCCTTTCTGGTAAGCGCATCTCTGAAGAACGGGAAAGTAAGTGAAGTTAGAATATCAAGCGAAGCCGGAAACCGTTTAAAAATACTTCTTCCCTGGAGTTCGGGCGGAACAGCCGAGACCCAAAAGGGAAGTATACGATTCAATAACAACATATTGGAAATTCCTACCCAAAAAGGAGAGGAAATAATTTTCAAACCAATACAATGATGCGAAAGATATTCATAATTACTCTTGTTCTGATCTTTTCAGGCACGTTAGCAGCAAACCTTCGTGCACAGCCGGATAAGAGCTATGCCGTAAAAAATGGTGCTATTGTTGGCCATAATATGGGGCGCTACAACAACCGGCCTTTGTATATCAATAATACCAATGCGTTTGTACTCACAGGAGACCAACCGTTAATCCGACTGGCGAAAGATCAGTTTTTGTTCGGCACCTTTATGATTGCCATTGAACGAAACGGAAAGTTAAAATGGCTGACGGACTGCGACCGTATCACCTCGCTTTACCGGCCCGGAAGGATGTCGTGGGAGATTGGCGATGCTGAGCTTAATGGCATTAAAATATTCCTCGATGTTGTACCTTTGGCGCAAACAACCGGAATGGCCGTTTGCCTTAAAACGGAAGGGATGAAGCCGGGCGACCAGGTTATCTGGACTTTTGGAGGAGCCAAATGGTATAAAAATCAGAATCTCTCCTGGAAGTTCGATGTAATGGGGCAACCGCAATTACTCTCCTGGGGTTTTGATCCCGAAGATTGTAAGTTCAATTCGGTTGAAACAAAAGGCAGCGACTTTTTCCTTTGGCTGCCCGACGAAAAAGAAGCAGGAAAACAGCTTTTCAGTGTTAAAGGAAGTTGCAGCATACCTTCAGAAACGTTTACCGGCGATGCTTCCCGGTGGAACAATACTAATGGTTTTAGCCAATCGGTTCAGCCGGAGTTGCCATTACCTGCCGGCAGGATTTCTCCCGAAAACGGCAAACCTGTTTACTGGACATTCGAAGCAATAAAACCGGGCGAAAAAAAGGAATTTACAACTTCCAATCCCGAAAATGCATTTTTCGAGGGGAAGAAACGAACCGATTCATTTGAAGAAAGATTGAAAATAAGCACTCCCGATCCATACCTGGATGCAATTGCACGCGCATCGGTAGCAGCTATTGATGGAACCTGGTACCCTCCGGTTTTTGTGCATGGAGCCATGCAGTGGAATAACCGTTTTCCGGGATGGCGCACCATTTTTGGCGGTACCATGTATGGCTGGCACGAAAGGGTAAAAGCCGAGGCTGCCTTTTATACCGGTTTTCAGGTAAAGACATCTGATAAAACCGAACCAAAGGCCGATCCGGCATCGTTGCTAACCGAGCAGCATGCCGATTCGCGGTATTATGGCGTAGGCAGAATCAACAAGGATCAGAATTTTTATGATATGCAAACGCAATTCTTCGATCAGATTGTGGAAGAATATCGCTGGACTGCCGATCCGGAGCTTATTAAGTTCTTACGTGAAGCGCTCGAACTTCACCTGATCTGGATCCGCGATTGCTTCGATCCCGATGGCGACGGTATTTACGAAAGTTACATCAATACATGGCCTACAGATTCGCAATGGTATAACGGCGGCGGGTGTGCCGAAGAAACTTCTTATGCATACAGGGGACATCTTGCGGCTCGCGATATGGCCCGTAATGCCGGAGATAAAAAAGCTGAGGAATACCACAACCAGATGCTTGAAAAAATTAAAAAAGGCTTTTTCAATAAACTGTGGATTATCGAAAAGGGGCATGCCGGATCGTACCGTGAACAGGGCGGGCACGAACGGCTGCATACCGATCCGTGGCTTTACAGCATTTTTCTGCCTGTGGATGCCGGTCTGGTTACTCCGGAACAGGCCATCGAGTCGGTTTATTATTCCGAATGGGCTTTACAGAACGATCGTATGCCTTATGGCGGACGGCAGGTATGGACATCCAACTGGCTCCCGGGGATATGGTCGATTCGTGAATTGTGGCCCGGCGATAATTACCATCTGGCGTTAAGCTATTTTCAGGCTGGACTTCCCGACGATGGCTACGATATTTTCAGGGGAACATTCCTGCGGACCGCTTTCAATCACATCTCGCCCGGAAATCTTGGCGGAGTTCAGGGAGGGATCGATTTTGGCGATTGCATACATCCGTTTGCACGTACATTGGTTTCAGGTCTCTTTGGTTACCTGCCCGACTATCCGAATAATAAGGTGAAAATCGCCCCCAGGTTTCCATCGGCATGGAACAATGCCTCCATTGAATTACCCGATGTTAAAATTGCTTTTACCCGCAACCGTGAGAAAGTAAATTATTCTATTAAAGTGACGAAACCGGCTGACATGGAATTATTACTGCCCGTTCAGGTTACAGAAATAAAAAGTCTGGTGCTTAACGGCAAAAAAGTTCCGTGGAAACTCATACCTGGCATTGGGAACAGCCAGGTTCAAATTTTCATTAATGGGTCCACCAGTGCCGAAGTTGTTATCGAAACCGGTACATCAATTCCTTATTTTGCTCCCGAAATAATTGAAGTGAATGTGGGCGGGGAGCTGAAAATGGCTGCAAAGGATGCTGAAATGATCCGTATTAAAGACCCTCAGGGAATACTCAGCGACGAAAAAATAGAAAAGGGAACTCTGTCAGCTAAAATAACCGGTAAAAAAGGCTTTCATACAGTAATAGCAGAGGTGAACACTGGAAAGGCTCCCCAACTTCGGATATTTCGCATTAAAATAAACGATCCTGCAGGCGATGCCGCAGAAGCAGGAAGGTATGTGGAGAAGGTTCCGCTCAATGCGACTTTCGAAAATATTGTTATCTCCGACCGTCTCAATGCCGATATAACGGTCATTTATAAACAGCAGTATTTGTCGCCACGCCCTAATACCGTTTCGGTGCGGTTGGGAACCGACGGATATTCGCCATGGACTTTCTGGCACTGGAAAAGTTTGCCCCCCGAAATTAAAACCGATAATGTGAAGAGTATGCTCGTCGCATCTGACAGACTGGTTACTCCGCAAGGTGTTCCTTTTATATGGAGTGCCGCCGAAAAGAATATCGCTTTTACTTCGATGTGGGATAATTATCCTGGTAAAATTGACTTTCCGGTAAATAAACAGGGCGATGCCATATGGTTTCTTGTGTCGGGTTCCACCAATGTAATGCAGTGCCAGATTGCCAATGCGGTTATTCGGTTACATTATGCAGATGGACAAACCGACTCCCTGGAACTTGTGCCCCCTGTGAACTACTGGAATTTGAGCACCATCGATTCGCATGCTACTGCCCCCGGCCAGGGGAGCCGCACAGATTATACTGCCGAAATTGACAGGTTTTGTCTCCCTGCAAAATTGCCTGAGACAGTGAGGTTGGGAGAAAATTGCCGTGCCATGCTGTTAAACCTTAAGATGCGGAAAGGGGTTATGCTGAAAAGTGTTACCCTCGAAACGCTGTCGCAGGAAGTAGTGGTTGGACTCATGGGGATTTCGGTGATGAATGTAAAATAGAATTTAAAAACAGATCCACATGGAAAGAACAGCAGGCTGTATAGCTAAACTCGACCGCATGAATAAGGCTCTCCGGCATGAAGAACCCGACCGGGTGCCGATCAGCGATTTTTTCTGGGGAAGTTTTGTCAGAAGATGGAGAAAGGACCTTAATCTTCCCGATAATGCCGAACCCTATACTTATTACGACCTCGACTGGATTGTGACTACGCCCAACATGGACCCGTGGATCCGACCCTTCGAAACCATCCGCGAAAGCGAAATTGAAGTGGTGGTAAAAACCGGGTTTGGTGCAACCATGCGGAAACGTTTCGATTTTCAGATGCCTGAATTTGTGTCGTTCGAAATTGATACCATTGATAAACTGCAGGCAGCAGTGTTTGATGATCCTTTCGACAGACGCCGGTATTTTGAAGCAGGTGATAACCAGATTGCCGGCGTGGGCGATGGTTTTGAACGTAACTCGCCAGCATGGGTCGAAACAATTATGTCGCTTCATCCCAATTTCCCGGTTTATGGAAGCATTATCGAATGTTCCGAGTGTCTCACCCGCCTGATCGGTCAGGAAAATACACTGTTCTGGATGGGCATGTATCCCGACGAATTAGGCGAATGTATCAACCGGATCGGGCAGTTTTATCTGGATTGTACCAAAGCGCAGATTGCCGCCGCCAACGGACTGCTCGACGGCTTTGTGATATGGGGCGACGTTGCCTACAAGCAAACCATGCTCTTCGATCCCCAATACTGGCGACAATATTTTAAACCTTGGGTAAAAGCAATGATTGAGGAATGTCACAAACACAACCTTCCGGTGATTTACCATGGTTGTGGTAATGTAAGCCTCATTTTCGAGGACTTTATTGAGATAGGTCTGGATGCCTACAATCCGTTGGAAGTAAAAGCCGGCATGGATGCCGTAAATCTCAAGAAAATGTATGGCGATAAAATAGGTTATTGTGGCAATAACGACATTCAGGTATGGGAAACCGGAAACCAGGAGTTTATCAAACGCGAAATTCTGAAGAAGCT
>JAJYAG010000112.1 GCA_021779665.1 Bacteroidota bacterium
GATAATTACCGAAATTAGGTTACCCAAAGCAAACGGTTTTACCGTTTTAAATGAGATTCGTAGGATAAAACAGAATATTCCAATCATTGCTCAAACAGCAAGTGTTTTGGATAACATGGAGAAAAGATGTTTGGAGGCAGGGTTTAATGAGTTTGTTGCGAAGCCTTTTGATTTAAAAGAATTTACCATTACGGCCAAGAAATATATTCAAAACGGAAAAATAATTTAGTGGTAGGTAAATCTCTGTTTGCGTTAGTGGTAATCAATTAGCATTATAACGCAAACACATTTTGTCGTTGTATATTCTTAATAAGCAGATTTCCCCGAAAATAAATGTAATATCCAATTATTTTAATCAAACCCTTCAGAAAAAAATTCTTGAGGAGTTACACCTAATGCCCTGATTACTTTTAATAAACTTGAATATCTTAAATCCTCACCTTTTTCATATTTGCCGTATTGGGCGCGGGCAATATCATGCTCGTAAGCAAAGTTTTCGTAATTGCTGTATCCTTTTTTTAAACGAAGCGAACGGATTCTGGCCGCAAGCTTTTTCAAATCTTCATCTTTAAGTTCTTTTTCTTCCTGTAATTTCATACTCAAAAAAAGAAAAAAAACGTCACATATATTACCTTTAATTAAATACCATTAATTAAAGGCTTTTTTATTATATTTGTAAAGTAAACAAGATTAACAATATTGTCTTATGAATACTAAAATCCTATACATTGACAATGACGAAGCCAGTTACTTCCTTGTTTCAGAGTTATTAGAAGGTTGTAATGTGGAAATTCTACATGCAAGATGTGGCTTACGTGCAGTTCAGATATTTAATGCAAATCCATCGTTCAATTTGATTATTACCGAGTTAAAACTCCCAGAAATTGATGGCTTCGGGGTATTAAGGGAAATGAGAAAGATTAATCCCAAAATTCCGATTATTGCACAAACAGCAACTGTAGTAAACAACACAAAGTGTATCTGCCTGAATGCCGGATTTAACGAATATGTCCAAAAACCAATTGATTTCCGGGAATTTATTTCGACAGTTGTGAAATATTCACCAACTACGCAGGTGACAGAACTTGAATGCTTGAATATGGATGAATTTGCAATTCTATGAGATAAGATATTGTAACAATGGGCTCATTTATGTGTAAAAGTATTTCTCAACTCATTGTTGTTTTACGACATTAGCAAACGTATAGGGACATTAATTTTATTAAAATATTCATAACCAATAATCTTAGGCTCATATATTATACCTTTCTTATCTGTTTTTTTTGTCGAATTCCAAACAATTTTTTCATAGTCTTTTCTATTCAAAATTGAACCATTCTTTATTCCGTCAATCCACATATTTGGAGCTAATGTTAAATCTATCACATCAAGATTGTCTAAAGTCAACCAGGTGTGAAATTTAATAGGAGCAATATAATCAGCAATTAATAATCTTTTTCTTATTGATGAGTAAGACTCATAGTTAACTCTAAGCTTATTCACATATACATTTCCTGTTGTAACTATAGAATTAATTCCAAAAGCCTCTTTCAAAAAATCTCTTAGAATGTTACTTATCCAAAAACACTTTAGAGTTAAATCTTCTATTTCTAAATTCTTTTTTTCATAGAAATGATACAAAATAATATCAATTATTTTTTGCTTTTCATCAGGAGCAATTTGATAATTCTTAATCTCGAAATTAGAATAGTCATTTAATTTTAATACAAGTGAATTCAAAATAGCTTTCCTAAAATTGAATTCGTAATCATATATCTTGGGATTCCAAATTCTTTTTACAAGCAAATTATAGTTTTGTTTTAGTGTCATCTTCATCTATGTTTTATGCTTGGTGGTTTTTAGTCACTTAGTAATTCATTTTGTGTTTTCTGTTTTACAACTCGAATTAGCTCATCAATGAAATTAATTAATGGTTGTCCCTCCTTTACAATTGATTGAGGAATTGTCCCTCTATAATCACCAGTAAGTGTGATTTCATTTTCAATATCTTTAACTGATAGAATACCAATCAGGAGTGGTTGAATTCTACTACCAATGTCACTTAGAATACATATTCTTGCAATTATTTCATTAATATCTGTAACATTGTATCGTTCAATATCTCCATTTTTATAATCGTGCATATCAACGCAACACAAGGAATATTTTGCCATATTAATAACGGCATTTTGCATTTGTAGTGGACTCATAGTAATAGAATTTCTAGCATCCCATCGGGATTTAACCTCTATATAATAAATAATTTCTTCATTTAATTCAATCACAATATCTTGCCCTCCTTGCTCATCAAGAACTCTTACATTGAAATTATCAAGATCAATACCAATTTTAGTTCTTATTAATTCTTCAATATGAGTTCCTATTGAGTGCTTAAATTGAAAATCGGCATTTTTTTGTCTTTGCTCATCTAAAGCTTGTTTGCCGAGTTCAATAATTTGTTCAAGGTTTACTTGTCTTGACAATTCACCTAATAAAGCAATCTTATTTTTTTCTAAACCGATAATTGAGAAAAGGTCATTCTTTGTTTCACTATCAGAAATTCTTGCCATCATTATAGTCGCCTTTTTATCTTCGATAAAAGGAAAATATTTTGCCCAATTTTCATCGTCAGAAATTTTCTTGATTATCCAAAGAATCTCTTTACTGTGAGGATGCTTATTAATTTCAGAGTAAGGCATTTCTTCTTGAAAAACTTTATCAATACTATCGCCTAGATTTTTGGGGTTCTTTGCTTCACCATCCTTCAAATAACCAGCGAAGCCCTTAAAAATTAATGAACTTCTGATTGGCTTTTTAGGAGCAGCAATTTTGTCAAATAAATCCTTCAGCTCGTCTGGTATTTCCAAATCTATTTTGAGATCACTTTGTTTACAAAGTTCAAATTGCTGGTTAGGAAAAATTGGTAGTGTTTGAACAATATCATCAAACTCGTAATAAGAGTGAATCACAGAAAGTAAACTTTGCAATAAATCCGTATGAGACTCAATCCATGATTCATCCTGCTGATTCAGCACCCAAATGAAATTTCTAAGCAGACATTTGATTGGAGTGAGCCAATCCATTTCTTGGTTAGTAAGTGTGGGCAAACTAACAAATGTTGAATCAATGTTGTAGTATTCACAAATCAATTTTATTACCTCGCCTCTGGTTCCGGAATTTTCTATTGAAGGAAATATCTTGCAGTAATCAATAAGAGCCAATAAAATGTTTTCAGGCAGAGTAGAACCATCTTTTATTGTTTTGTTGAGTTCTGAAATCTGTGAATTAATGTCTTTAGAGAACTGTTTTCTGTCGTAGGGCTCAAAGCCAAGTTCAAATTCAAAACCTTGTTTGATGTAGCGCTTTGGAACTTCAGGGATAATAACATCTGCAACTTTAACGAGAACCAAATCTATATTTACAGATGAATTAAGCAATGACTTTAATCGAAATTCACCTTTAATGTTTGGCAAAAGTTTGTGTTGATTAAAAATGCCAGCTTCATGATGTTTGATTAGGTATGAATAGAATTTTTGTAAGTCACTCTGATTTGAAAAAAAATCAAGACTTTCGACGCTTTCAATTTTTTTAACAATATCATCAATTTTGATTACAGATAGAGAATTGTCATTCCAATTTTCAATAATATTAGTCCAACTCAAAACAATTTCTTCTTTGGGAATGTTTTCCCAGAAAAGTTTTATCACAGAATAAATTGCTGAAAAGGATTCTTCATCTAATAATAATTCTCTTGTAAAAAACTTTACCTCTTTCGGCTCTAGTCTCGTTGTTTCAGTTTCAACTAATTTGAACGACTTAAATTGGTCAACCCACTTCTTTTGTAATTCTATAAAGTATTCATTCAATAGAATATTTGAAGTATTCGAATTAAAACGAATTGGGGCAAGTGAAATAGGATTTCTTATACTCGTTGAATGTTTACTAACAAAATCAAAAATCAATTGTGATGCTTTTTCAATTATCTCTCTATTACTTACTTCTTTCTCCTGTACTTGTTCATTTTTGCTTTTCAAGTGTATCCCATCTCTTGGTTCAGTGGGGACAAATTGCTTCGAGTGAATTAAAAAATTGAAACCAAAATTCTCTGTACCGATTAGTGGGTAATAGAGAAAAAGTTTCGACAAGCTCTCGTCAAGTACAATTGATTGATTTATTTCTGATAATGGAAGAACAACAATTATATCATCTTCACTTGTTCCTATGGAAAATATCTTTTTATTATCACTGTCAATATGAACATTGGTAATGAATAAATCGTCTAAAACTGTTGTTTCTCCTTTTGTGTATATTGTTTCCTTTCCATTTAGATGAAAAACCTTTACCTCTTGAAGTTTTTTGTTAATCATCATAACGTAAGGAAGAATATACTCTAAGGAAGTAATAGCATTGAAAGCATTTTGCTTCTCAAGTTCGCTTACAGTTTGATAAGAAAAGGAAGTGAAGGGGTTGCATTCCGTTTTTAACTCACCATGTTCAACCAAATTAAAAACCTCTTGTTGTTGTGTAATTAGCTTGTCTATAAGTTTATCTGCATTGGTAGCAATTCTGTCTATTTGGAAATTTTCTATTGGAATAAAAAAATCACCTTCTTTTAATGAGCCACTAACTAAAATTCTTTTTCCAAAGGAATGAGTTGAAATAAAACCAGTACCATATTGCCCAACTTCATCTTCATTACTATCTGGATTTTTAGAACTCACTTGCTTAATGAGACAACTTAGGGTGTTCGAAGTAAACGGCTTTCCATTATGCTTAAAAGTTATTGAGCTATCATTGTGTTCAATAATTATTTGACTATGTTCTGATAAGTCAATTGCATTTTGAAATAATTCCCAAATAGCTCTATTTGCATGACTTTCTTCTAGTTTTTCAAAACCTTGAATTAATTTGTCCGCATGTTGTTTCATGTCAGCTCGCTTCGATTCTATTTCAGCTCGCTGTCGTGCTTCTTCCCGGTTTATACGTATGCTTATATTATTCTCGTCTGTCATTTTTCTTTTTTTGTAGTCTTGTCAATGTGAGCTAAGTTTCAGAATTGCTTTCAACTATCAAATTTATTATGTTTTTGGTTTAGCACAAATTAAAGATTCACATTCACTCCTTTAAATCAAATTTTTCTTACCTTTGTAAAAGAATCAAAAACAACAATACCACATCAAAAGGTATTCACAATGAGCGAAAAAGAAATTAAATTATTGACTGATTTGGCTAAAGACAGGCTAAAAAAGAGAGTTTCCAAAAAAGAAGCTTTACATACTTTTGTTATGGCCGGTATTTTAGATACCGATGGTCAGTTTACTGAAAACTACCCTCATTTAGCCGCCGCTGTTGTTCCCATAAAAAAATAATTCATGTATAGCATCCGCCCAAATCTTGTTATAGGGTTCCACGGCTGCGATGCAGAAACTTGCAACTCCCTTCTTAATAATCCGAACGAAATTGTTTACAGCGATAAGCCTTACGACTGGTTAGGGCATGGTATGTATTTCTGGGAAAACAACTACGACCGTGCAATGCTTTGGGCTAAAGACAAAAAAGCACGGGGCGAAATTAAAACCCCTGCGGTTATTGGTGCAGTAATTCATTTGGGGTATTGTCTCGATTTGCTCGATAGCTCGTCTATACACTTGCTTCAGGCATATTACAGAACAATGGATGCTGAGTATGAGTTGTTAAATAAAGAGTTACCTAAGAATAAAGATTTAAGCCACGATAAACACAAGGATAAAATAATTCGGGAACTTGATTGCACCCTCATAGAATACATGCACCAGGCTATCCTTGAACAAATGTTGGAAGAAAAAAAAGAACAAGGCTTTACCGAACTTAAATTGTTCGATTCTGCAAGGGGTGTTTTTACCGAAGGTGGCCCGGCTTTCCCCGGTGCTGGTATTCAAGAAAAGAACCATATTCAAATCTGCATCAGAAACTCTAATGCAATAAAAGGTTTCTTTTTACCTCGAAAAGAAAAGGATTTCACACCTGAGAGTATTGCAAAAGAGCAAAAGACCCGCCTTAAATCCTCGAAATAATTTTATTTTCCAGAAACTCAAGGTTAATTGATAATTTTAATTTTAGCGTCAACATGCAATTTGTAAAGGATAAATAGTTTTGTCAACTTTAAGAAAAATTAACATTGCTTTACAAATAAAAAGAGTTTTTTATCTTATATTTACACAACATTTTTTGCCAACATTCGTTTATACTTTTAAATGAAAAAGCTTTTTTCCATATCGTTCGCACTTCTCATCTTCCTTTCTGGGATGCACTTTTCCATTGCTACACACATTTGTGGTGGTGAAGTGGCAGCCGTGAAATGGTCGTTCTCAGGAGAGAAAGCAACATGTGGAATGGAGACCCCAATCCAAACATGTCCTTTACACAATAGCATAGCTTCAAATTGTTGCCAAAATAAAATTTCCGTTTACACGATTGACAACAACTATAATCCTTCAACATTTCAACTTAAAGAGGTAACAAAAAACCTTTTACAGGTATTTGATATTCCTGTAAGCATTTCCCTTAATTCAACTATTGCTGCAAATTCTTTATGCAATAATGTTGTTCCCCCTGATATTGCATTAACCAGTGCTGTTAGCCTGGAAGAAATCTGTATTTTCCGTATTTGAGAATCACATCCCTTCTTTTGTTTTGCAAAAAGCTATTTAAGCTATTTTGTTAAACCCTTGTATTAATATTTCCCAAAGTTTTATAATTAAATCTTATAATAATGAAAACATTAAAATTCATTATTACCGCTGTGTTGGCGGTAGTATGGGGCGCGACTTCTTATGCCCAAATGCACGACCATTCTAAAATGGTAACCACAAAAACAGAAACTTTTAAAGTCTGGGGCAATTGCGAAATGTGCAAGGCCAGGATTGAAAAAGCTGCAAAGCTCGATGGCGTTTCAAAAGCCGAATGGAGCGACAAAACTAAGGTACTTACTTTAGTGTACGACCCTTCAAAAGTGAAAAGCGACGATGTTCTTAAAAAGATTGTCGCTGCCGGACATGATACCGAGAAGTTTAAAGCCGACGACAAGGTTTATGCAAAACTTCCGGGTTGTTGTCAATACGATAGAAGTAAATAATTATTAATCTAAAACAGAGCAATTATGAAAAAAGTCATTTTTCTTTCAGTGTGCATTATTGGAGTTTCCCTTCTATTTTCATCCTGTCAAAAAGATGACAGCATGGGCAACTCCGATACTAAGCCAGTTAGTTATGATGCAGCTTATGTGGTGAACGGAGAAAGTAATTCCATATCTGTGATTAACCTTGAAACAAACAAGGTGGAAAAAACCATTGACCTTGCTAATTTAGAAAGCATGGGAAATGGCATGATGAATATGAATATGGACAATATGTGGCCGCATCATATTTACCTGTCGCCAGATAAAAGTAAGCTTGCTATTGCTGCTCCCGGAATGGATTTTAGTAGTGGTCATAATATGATGGCTGATACTGCTACAACCAATACTGCCGATAGTCATAGTAGTCATCACGGTGGCAGTACTTCCGTAAATACATCTACAAGTATGCAAATGCAGGGTAAAATCCTCATTTTAGACGCAGTCTCAGGGAAGCTCTTAAAAGAACTTACATTGGATGGAATGACCCATAATGCAGTTTTTTCACCCGATGGGAAAGAGTTATGGGCAGCCCTGATGATGCCCGAAGGGAAAGTTAAAGTGTATGATGCCAACACTTATACCCTTCTAAACTCCATAACTGTGGGTCAAATGCCAGCAGAAGTAACATTCTCCGATGATGGGAAAAAGGCTTTCGTTGCAAATGGCATGTCCAATTCAGTTACAGTTATTGATGCAATTACCAAACAGGTTATAGATACTATTACTACGGGTGAAGAACCTGTTGGAGCATGGCCTGGCATGGATGGTATGATGTACGTTGACAATGAAGAAGGTGAAAGCATCAGTATTATTAACAGCATGACCAACATGATGACCGATACCATTCATCTTGGTTTTATGCCTGGCATGGCTTCTCGTAACTCCATGATGAACCAGATGTGGGTATCTGACCCCGAAAATAGTAAAATACATTTTTGGACAAAATCGGATACGGGATTAGTTCATGGTGGTGCTGTAAATGTAGGGAGTGGCGCACATGCAATAGCATTTACTAAAGATGGTAAAACTTGTTATGTTACCAACCAAAATGAGGGAACTGTTTCGGTTGTTGATGTTTCGGCAAAGTCGGAGATACTTAAAATTTCCGTTGGGGTAAAACCTAATGGTTTAGTAATAAGATATAAATAACAAACGAATTAAACAACAGGCACTTTTCAACTTTTATGATTAAATTTAATATAGTTCACATAATTTAATTTTAAACAAAATCATTATGAAAGCAATTGTTAAAAATTTAGCGGTAATAGCTGGTTTAGCTTTAATCAGCACAGGTTCTTTGTTTGCTCAAAAGAGCGGAGTTTATAAATCATACGCCGATTTTAAGGCAGGTAAAATGGAGTACGGAATTGATTGTGCAAAAGAATCGCACAAAATAAAGCTCAACGATTTTTTGGGCAAAGACTTCATTACAGTTATTCACGAAGGTAAACCGTATGACCTCAAAAAGGCTGAAACATGGGGCTTTCAACTTTGCGATGAAAAAATAGTACGTTTTCAAGGTAAGGATAATTATGAAGCTGGAGATAAAGGAATACTCTGGGTTTACAGCAAACAAACCAATGTAGCTGGTAATGCTAAAACCGGCGGGGTAAAAACAGTTACAACCTTTTATTTTAGTAAAGGCGGAGATGGTGAGATAAAAGAGTTGACCTTATTAAACCTTAAAGCAGCTTTCCCTGATAATCATAAGTTACATGATGCTATAGACGGGCAATTCAAGTCAGATGCTTCTTTGGGTGAATTTGACAAGTTTCATAAAAAGTACAAAATCAACCATTTTCTTGAAAGCCAAGGAGTAAAATAAGAATTGTATGAAAAAAATAACAATTGCCTTAATAATTGTAGCATCTGTAATCTTCACTTTATCAGGCTGTATGGCAACTTCACATGCCAGACATGGAGGAAGTAATACATCGCAACATTCAGGAGGTTGCCATTAAAAAGAATAAATCCACAAATTTGTTTGTCAAAGGGGTTGTGAATGTGGGTTTTATTTTTGGTGGCAGGGGATAATTACTATATGTGATTATCCCCAATATTAAAAATCAAAGCATTATAAAGCTTAAAAATTGAACTTATGGTGAAAAAAATTATGATAATTCCACTGTTGACAGCAGGAATGTTTGTTGCTGTTTCTTGCAACAGTGGCAGTACCAACGCCAAAAATAATTCTGAAATTCAGAATGTAAGTGCAGAAGTATATTACACCTGTACCATGCACCCCGAAGTCCACAAGGACAAACCTGGCGATTGTCCTACATGTGGAATGAAACTGGTAAAAAAAGAAGTAGCAAAAGCCGATTCTGCGCATATACACCAGCATTCAGATACTATGCAAATGAAATAATTTTTGTTGTTAACTATGCGACTGCCAGTGTGAAGGCGATTTTTATTGGGAGGTATGGCAGTCGCTGGTTTTAATTTTTATAAAATATGAGAATTCTTTTTAAGTTTTTAGGGGCAATCCTTATATTGGGCAATGGGCATATTTTGCTTGCACAGTCCGATATATACGATATATCCCTCGAAGATATGCTGCAACACAGCATGAACAAAGCTTTTATCTTGGGCTTGCCACACCCGCACAGCAAAGGCGAATACATGCTTTCGTACCAATTTATGTCAATGGGAGCGGCCAAAATCCACGATGGTACAAACGAGGTTAGCCCTGCCGATGTTCTCAACAGCTATCCGCAAACTCCAACGGGAATGACTACTTATGAACACATGTTCATGGGCATGTATGCGCCGTCTGACCGGGTTACGCTAATGTTTTCAGGTAAATTTCTGAGTAATTCTATGGATATGCAAACCAATGCAGCGTCCATGTCGGACAATACTTTTACCGATAAATCTAAAGGTTTTGGCGATATTAATCTTCTTTCGTCTTTTTTGCTCCTGAACCACGAAGCGCACAATTTGCTTGTAAATGCCGGGGTGTCGTTGCCCACAGGTTCGGTTACATTAAAAAACGATATGGGGCGCTTGCCTTATTCCATGCAAACAGGCACTGGCACTTTCGACCCATCATTTTCACTTACCTACCTGGGCTCGACCATGAAATGGTCGTGGGGTGCCGATTTAGGCACTACGCTTCGGCTTTATAATAACAACGAAGGGTATAGAACAGGAAATATGTACCAACTCAGTATTGGAGGGGCATACCAGTGGTTGCGCTGGTTTTCGACTTCTGCAAAAATTCAGGGTTTTGTACTTCAAAAAAACAACGGATTCGATAAGTCAATGGACGCTTCACTTAGCCCTGTTTACAACGCTCAATACACGGGTAGCAAAACAGCCAAAGCAACCATTGGTGTCTATTTCAGGGTTCCCGATGGATTTTTCAAAAACAATACTTTTTCAGTCGATTACAAACAAAATGTGTACGAAAACATGAACGGCACTCAGCTTGCACCCGACAAACAGATTGTTTTTACATGGCAGTGGATTTTTGGTATTAAAACAATTAAATAAGGCAGGCCATGAAAAAAGTTAGATATATCATTTCAATGTTCGGCTTTCTTGCCTTGTTTACTGCTCATGCCAATGCACAGATTCTCGATCCAAAATACGAAGCCCTTTTTATATACAATTTTACTAAGTACATTGACTGGCCGCGTACCGATGGTCATTCCGATTTCATAATCGGTATTTTGGGTAATGGCGATATTGTTTCCGAAATGCAACAAATGGTTGTATTAAGAACGGTTGGCGATAGGAAAATTGTAGTTAAAATATTTGAAAAACCTGAGAATATTGAACACTGCCATTTGCTTTTCATCACAAAGAAGTTTTCAGGTAGTTTACAAGCAGCCCGAACAAAATTAAAAGGCATGAGTACACTTTATATTACCGAAAGCCCTGGCATGGCACAAAATGGTGCTGACATTAACTTTATTGGCAAAGTGAATAAAGTATCTTTTGAAATAAACACCAAATTCCTTAACGAAAACAAATTGAACATTGCAAATACCCTTTTTAGACTTGCAGATAAAATATTTGAAAATTAACATTATATAAATTATTTATGTACAAATATAAAATTCCAGTTCTTTTTTCATTTTTAGTTTTATTAACTTTATTAAGTAGCTGTAGCAAAAAAATTATAGCAAATAAAACTCCTAAACAGTATTATTATACTTGCCCAATGCACCAGGATTATATTTTATACCAACCAGGAAAATGCCCTAAATGTGGGATGACATTAGAAGCCTGGGAAATGGAAAATATGCCACGTAGAAAATCAGGAAGTTCACATAGCGGTCATTCAAGTTCAGGAAGTAGTTCCGGGGGGTGTCACTAAACCATAAACTGTATAACATGAAAACAATTGCAAAATTATTATCCGTAATGTTTCTGGCAGGAGGAATGACCTTTAATGCTTCTGCACACGAAGCCCATCATCACAATGATAAAGATACACTGAAAAAATCGGCAGTTATGTCCGATTCTACTACTATTATAGCTAACACGGTTGTTATACCCGTACCGAAAGGTTTTTCAACCCTACACCCGCTTGTGGTACATTTCCCAATTGTACTGCTTATTAT
Organism: Bacteroidota bacterium; assembly: GCA_021779665.1. Classification (GTDB taxonomy): domain Bacteria; phylum Bacteroidota; class Bacteroidia; order Bacteroidales; family JAAUTT01; genus JAAUTT01. The sequence goes on from JAJYAG010000112.1 coordinate 11,728, forward strand.
TGCTGCATTGCTGCAATTAGTTGGCTTGTTTTACACCAAAAACAATTGGGATTACATTACCCTGTTTTTATTGGCTGGCGGAGCTTTAGCGGCTTACTTTTCGGGCAGCTTCTTTCACCCGCATACCGAAGGACTTACACACGAAGCGCACGAGATACTCGAAAGGCATGAGCTTTTTGCTTCCCTTTCCTTGTATTCGGCCTTTGCAGCACTTTTACTTAAAGTGGCGGGTATGTTTATATTAAAAAGCAGGAAAAGGGTATTTGAAATAATCACCGCAGTTATATTGCTCTTTTCAGCCGTCAGCGTGTCCGTTGCAGGGCATTGGGGCGCATACCTTACCCATGTTGAAGGGGTTGGCCCACAAGGTAAATATATTGATAATGACTAATAATTAAAAAATATATCATGTTTAACCGACTTGTCAAATATTTTCTCGAAAATCGGCTGGTTACGTTTATTTTTCTCATCGCCTTTGTGGTTTTTGGGATAGTGTACACGCCGTTTAACTGGCATACAGGCTTTTTGCCACGAGACCCGATACCTGTTGATGCGATCCCAGATATTGGCGACAACCAGCAAATTGTTGCTACCGAATGGATGGGGCGTTCACCTAAAGATATTCAAGACCAGGTAACATATCCGTTAACTACTTCTTTGCTTGGTATTCCGGGTGTTAAAACCGTGCGTAGCACTTCCATGTTTGGCATGTCGTTTATCTATGTTATTTTTAAAGATAAGGTTGATTTTTACTGGAGCCGTTCCCGAATTCTTGAAAAATTGAACTCCTTGCCATCGGGAACTTTGCCAGCCGGGGTAACGCCAACACTTGGCCCCGATGCAACAGCTTTGGGGCAAATCTATTGGTACACACTCGAAGGTCGTGACCCGAAAACTGGTAAGCCAAATGGTGGTTGGAATCCCCAAGAGTTACGCACCATTCAGGACTTTTATGTAAAATACGGTCTTTCCACCGCCGAAGGGGTTTCGGAAGTCGCTTCTGTGGGAGGTTTTATCAAAGAATACCAAGTTGACATTAACCCCGAAGCCCTCAAAGCTTACAGTGTATCGGTAATGGACGTTATGAATGCCGTGCGTAAAAGCAACCTTGACATTGGGGCTGAAACAGTTGAACTAAATAATGTAGAGTACATTATCAGAGGTCTAGGCTACGTAAAGAGTTTAGACGACCTCGAAAGTTCTGTTATAGCAGTGCGCAATAATGTACCTGTGCGAATCAAAGATGTAGCCCATACATCATTCGGCCCGGCTACCAGGCGTGGCGGACTCGACAAAGCTGGATCTGAAGCAGTGGGTGCTGTGGTGGTTGCCCGGTATGGTTCAAACCCTATGGAGGTAATTACAAATGTTAAGGATAAAATCAAGGAAATAGAGGCTGGACTTCCCCAAAAGACACTTGCCGATGGAAGTATATCAAAGGTTACTATTGTTCCTTTTTACGATCGCACCGGCTTGATAAAAGAAACAATCGGAACACTTGAATCAGCCCTCTCACACGAAATTCTTATAAGCATTATCGTTATTATTATACTGGTACTTAATCTCAGAGCTTCAATTATTGTTGCAGGATTGCTGCCCATTGGTGTTTTAATGACATTTATCCTTATGCGCTTCTTTGGGGTAGATGCAAATATTGTAGCCCTGTCTGGTATCGCTATTGCAATTGGCGTAATGGTGGACATTGGCATTGTGGATGTGGAGAATATTCTCCGGCATTTGGAGATGCCGGAGAATCACGGAATACGGGGTAAGAAATTAATGTCGGTCATTTATAATGCAACAACCGAAGTAAGGGATGCAGTAGTAACCTCAATTGCCACGACAATAGTTAGTTTTCTGCCTGTTTTTGCAATGGAAGCAGCCGAAGGTAAATTATTCCACCCGCTGGCTTTTGCAAAAACCTTCGCCCTTTTATCGGCATTTATTCTGGGTATTGTTGTATTGCCAACGCTGGTTCATATATTTTTTAATATCCGGTTTGATACTAAGAAAATTCGTAAATATTTTAATGGCATCCTTGTCGCAGCAGGTGTCTTGTTTATTATTTTTTGGCACACATGGCCAGCTTTGGCTTTAATAGCCGTGGGTATAAATAATTTACTCGAACATCGCTGGCCTGAAAAACGCAAAGAGTTTACAAACTATATAAACATTGCTATTACGGTATTGGTGGCAGTCTATTACTTATCAATCGAGTGGTTGCCATTAGGAGCGCATAACAGCACTCTTGTTAACTTTTTGTTTGTGGCGGGTATAATTGGAGTTATCCTGGCTGGACTTATGACAATGGTGCATTATTATGAACCCATCCTTCGCTGGGGCTTACGCAACAAATGGAAATTTTTGCTGCTTCCTGCCTTTACCTTATTTTTTGGGCTATTGGTATGGCAGGGTTTTGATAAAATATTTGGTTTCATGGCAACAGGTTTTGAAAAGGTTGGATGGCAAAATTTCAGGCAAACTGCCGTTTGGCAAGCACCAACTAAAACTTTTCCCGGTACAGGCAAGGAGTTCATGCCATCGCTCAACGAAGGTTCATTTCTGTTGATGCCAACCAGCATGCCCCATTCTAGTATCGAGAAAAATCTTCAATATATTGAATTGCTCGACAAACGTCTTTCGGCTATTCCGGAAGTGGAGGTTGCTGTTGGTAAATGGGGACGTGTAAATTCTGCGCTCGACCCTGCGCCGGTGCAAATGTTTGAGAATACCATCAATTACCGTTCCGAATATATTCTGAACGAAAAAGGCCACCGTATGCAGTTCAAGGTGGATAATGACGATAATTTTATACTAAAGAATGGAACAAAATACAACCCTGCAAAAGAAACGTTCAGGACAATTCCTGCCGACAGTCTTATTCAGGAAGAAGGGGGCGAATATTTTCGACAATGGAGGCCACAAATTAAAAAGCCTTTGGACATTTGGAACGAAATTGTAAAAGTTACCAATATCCCCGGTTTAACCTCTGCACCTAAATTACAGCCAATCGAAACACGATTGGTAATGTTATCTACCGGGATGCGTGCGCCAATGGGATTAAAAGTGTATGGTCCCGATTTGGAAACAATCGAAAAGGCAGGTATGGTGTTTGAACAGGCATTAAAAGATGTTCCTTCAGTAAAAGCTTCGGCAGTTTTCTACGACCGTGCAGTAGGCGCTCCATACATCGAGATAAAACTTAACCGTGAAAACATGGCACGGTACGGAATGAGTGTTAGTGATGTGCAGGAAATATTGCAGGTAGCGGTAGGTGGAATGGCATTAAGCAATTCCGTTGAAGGCCGTGAACGTTTCCCAATGCGTGTACGCTATGCCCGTGAATTAAGGGACAACCCCGAAGATATGAAACGCATCCTTATCCCATCCATGAACGGTGTTCAAATACCCCTGGGTGAAATTGCTGATATTAATTATACAAGGGGCGCTCAGATGATTCGTAGTGAGAATACATTTCTCGTGGGGTATGTGATATTCGACAAATTAGAAGGCAAGGCCGAGGTGGATGTAGTAGAAGAAGCTGCTGAAATTTTACAGAAAAAGATTGATTCAGGTGAAATAAAATTACAGCCCGGCGTTTCGTACAAATTTGCAGGTAACTACGAACAACAATTACGTGCAACAAAAAGGCTGGCAATAGTTATCCCGCTTAGTCTTATTATGATATTTATGTTGTTGTATTTCCAATTTAAAACAGTAACAGCATCATTCATCCATTTTTCGGGTGTTTTTGTAGCTTTTGCAGGAGGTTTTATTATGCTATGGCTGTATGGCCAGGATTGGTTTTTAAATTTCGCAGTTGCCGGGATAAACCTGCGTGATTTATTTCAAATGCACACGATAAACCTGAGCGTGGCCGTCTGGGTCGGGTTTATTGCCCTGTTTGGTATCGCTACCAACGATGGGGTAATTATGGGTACTTATATTCATCAGGTATTTGAACAACGCCATCCGGCTACCGTTCACGAAGTGCGTGAAGCTGTAGTTTCAGCAGGGAAAAAGCGTGTCCGACCAGCTATGATGACTACTGCCGTTGCCGTTATTGCATTATTACCTGTGCTTACGTCAACAGGTAAAGGGGCTGATATTATGGTTCCTATGGCTATTCCCACCTTTGGAGGGATGATTATTCAGGTAATGACAGTTTTTGTAGTTCCCCTGTTTCAATCTATGTGGAGGGAATGGGCAGTTAGTCGTGATAGTAAAAAAGCAGTTCAAATAATTAACAACCCAGATAACAATGAGAATTTCAATATATAAAAAGTTTCTGCTTTCGCTCGTTACGCTTTGCGTTTATGCTGTTGCCAATGGTCAGCAACAGCCCGATTCGCTTATGCAATACCTTGAAATGGCTGCAAAGAATAACCCTTCTGTTTTACAGAAATTTAGCGAATATCAGGCAGCTTTGCAAAAAGTGCCACAAGTGGGAGGCTTGCCCGACCCTGAGTTAAATGTGGGCGTATTCCTTAGTCCTATGGAATTAATCAGTGGTAATCAGGTTGCCGACATCCGACTGATGCAAATGTTCCCCTGGTTTGGAGTACTTAAAAATGCCAAAGACGAAATGAGCCTGATGGCAAAAGCAAAATACGAATTATTCAGGGATGCCAAATTGCAAGTGTTTTACGATGTGCAACGTACCTGGTACGATTTGTACAGAATTCAACAGGATATTCGAATTTCTGAAAAGAATATTGAAATATTGCGAACCCTCGAAAGGCTTACATTGGTTAAGTTTAAAGCAGTTTCGACTGGTAGCAGCAACGCTTCTCCAACCGGGGGAAATATGTCAAATAGCAATACTAAAAGCAGTTCTTCCGGCTCATCGGGTATGAATAGTATGGGTGGAAATGCTACTAATAATCAATCAAATAACAATAGCCAATCTTCAATGGCAAATAGTCAATCTGCTATGGGTTCTACTTCAAGTGGCTCAGGTTTGGCCGATGTATATCGCATACAAATTGAAATTGGTGAACTCGACAACAACATTTCATTATTAAAAAACCAACAAAACACCATCATTACAAGGTTTAACAACTATTTAAACCGACCTGTAAAAACAATGGTTACAATACCCGATACCTTAAAATCCGACACGCTGGGAATATCGTTGTTGGCGGTTTCCGATAGTATGTTAGCCAACAACCCTATGCTGGGCATGTTGCAATACGAACAACAATCTTATGAAGCCCGTAAACGAATGGTTTCACGCATGGGCTACCCAATGGTGGGTTTAGGTATTAATTATTTGCTAATCAACAAAAGCGATATGTCAACATCGGCAATGAACGGTAAAGATATGATTATGCCAATGGTTACGGTTACTTTGCCCATTTATCGCAAGAAATACAAAGCCATGCAAACTGAAGCTGACCTGATGAAATCGGCTACCGAACAAGGTTACAACGCCGCCTCCAATTCATTACAAACCGAATATTACGAGGCTTTACAATTGTACCAGGATGCGCAACGCCGCATTAAATTGTATGAAAATCAAAGCCGATTAGCCAAACAATCGCTTGATATAATGATAAAAAGCTTTTCTGCTTCGGGTTCTGGCTTAACCGATATTTTACGCATACGGCAGCAAACCCTTGACTATGAATTTAAACAGGTGGAAGCAATGGTCGATTACAACACTTCTATTGCTTGGTTAAAGCGATTAATGGCATTTTCACAAATTCAGTAAACTTGATAAATTACATAATATGAAAAAGATATTCTCAAATAAATATGTATTGTACAGTCTGTTTGTTATAGGTGGACTTTTTCTGGGCTGGTTGTTTTTTCATTCATCAACGGGTAAAGAAGATAAACATAACCATACTACAGCACAGGACGGTAAAGCAACAATCTGGACATGCTCTATGCACCCACACATTCGAATGGACAAACCTGGCAAATGTCCCATTTGTGGCATGGATTTAATTCCGCTAAGCCAAAGCACTGTAACGGTTGACCCTGGAGCAATACACCTTACCAAAGAAGCTGCGGAGCTTGCCAATGTTTTAACATCTGTGGTTACAAAACAAAAACCGATAAAAGAAGTGCGCCTTTATGGTAAAGTTCAAGCTGACGAACGTCTGTTACAAAGTCAGGTAGCACACATCCCCGGACGAATCGAAAAACTATTGGTAAACTTCACAGGCGAAGGCGTTCGCAAAGGTCAAACGCTGGCTCTCATTTATTCGCCCGAATTAGTAACAGCACAACAGGAATTACTTGAAACTGTTAAAACAAAGGATTCTCAACCCGAAATGTACGAAGCATCTAAAGAAAAATTACGTCAATGGAAATTAACAGATGAGCAAATTGCGAAAATTGAAAGTTCGGGCGTTGTACAAAACAATTTTGAAGTAGTTTCAAACACCACAGGAATAGTAACCGCAAGGCGTGTAAACAATGGCGACCATATTGCACAGGGCACAGTTTTATACGATATTGCCGACCTTTCAACTGTTTGGCTGATGTTCGATGCTTACGAAAGCGACCTGCCATTCTTGAACGAAGGCAATAAGATTTCTTTTACCGTTCAAGCCATGCCAGGAACTAACTTTTCGGGCAACATTATTTTTATCGACCCTGTTATTGACCCTGTAACCCGTGTTTCAAAGGTTAGGGTTGAAATCAATAACAAATCGGGTAAACTAAAACCTGAAATGTTTGCTACAGGTATCGTTAATGCAAATTTAGCGGAGTATAAAAACAACTTTATTATACCACGTTCAGCAGTGCTATGGACTGGTAAGCGTTCTATTGTGTATGTAAAGCAATCAGGAACAGACGAACCTATTTTCAAAATCCGTGAAATAGAACTCGGCCCCATGTTGGGCAGTAGTTATGTAGTAACAGATGGACTAAATGAAGGCGAAGAAATTGTTACCCAAGGTACATTCAGCGTTGATGCTGCTGCACAGCTCGAAGGCAAGCCCAGCATGATGAACCAGGATGGAGGTAAAACTTCCACAGGACATAATCATGGCGATGCCCAAAATACAGAAGGAAAAGAAGAAAATACAGACCATTCAGCACATCAACAGCAAACACAAACAGTTTCAGAACATTCAAACCATAGCAGTCAAGAAATGGCTCAACACGAAATATTTAGTGTGTCAGGCAATTGTGAGATGTGTAAAGAGCGTATAGAAAATACTGCCAAATCGGTAAAAGGTGTTCTTTCGGCCTCGTGGGATGTAAATACTAGAAAAATGAATGTAGAATACAATAGCAAGGAAACTAGTAAAGATGCTATACAAAAAGCCATTGCTAAAGTTGGACATGATACGGAGAAAGTTAAAGCAAATGACAATGTATATAACAATTTACCGGATTGTTGTAAGTATAGAAAATAAAGTTTTAATATGGAGCTAAATTATGGTAAACCAAGATGACATATTAAATTCAAGACACATCAAACCAACCGCTATGCGTGAATTGGTGTTAAAAGTTTTGAGTGAACAAAATACTGCCTTTAGTCTTGCTGATTTGGAAAAGAAATTTGAAAAGGCAGACAGGGCTACGCTTTACCGAACACTAAAAACTTTTGAAGAAAATAAACTTATCCATAGTATTGATGACGGTACAGGTTCGGTAAAATATGCTTTGTGTAAGGAAACCTGCCAATGTAAGCCCGAAGATCTGCACGTTCATTTTCTCTGCACCAAATGCCAGCATACCTATTGTCTGAATGATATTGCCATACCTACCATTTCATTACCAGTAAATTTTAAACTCGAAACCATCAACATGGTCGTAAAGGGGATAAGTATTAATTGTATTTAACAACTTTGCAACTCAGTTGCATAAACTTTTTGTTATCTTTGACGTTAAATATACGAATGAAAAGTATTGCATACATATTATCCTTTATAATTTTAGCTTTATCTGCAAACCCATGTGTTGATAAGCTAAATGATAATACATTGCAAAAACTGGAAATATCTTCGACTACCAACCATACAAACCATCAAAGAGAAGCGGATCTTTGTTCCCCTTTCTGTATATGTCAGTGTTGCCAGACAACTTTCTTTGTATCAAATATTATTTCAGCATCGCCATCAACTGAAATGTCATTCAGTTATTCTGAATATACTTCCATTTTTAAAAGTCCCGACTTACTTGACTTTTTAATTCCTCCCAAAGCTTAATTTCTTTTAGTTTCAGACGAATCAAAGTGCCATTATGACTATATTATACTGTCAGGATGCTTGCATGTCGTCATTGCTTTTTCATTGGTTACTTTTTTCTTATTAACTTTATTAGGAAAGAAAAAATTGAAGCAACAAATTAAAAGGAGAAGAAGGAAGAAACTCCAGTTTAAACAGGTTGTAAAATGGTTTTTTATTGTCCTGGCCTGTCTGGTTCTCATTGCAGGTATAGTTGGCAGGGTTCATCACTTTTTCACCGTACATGTAAAATAAATTAATTCATATGATAAATAAAATAATTACGTATTCAATAAAGAATAAATTTATCGTAGGCTTGTTACTATTCGCACTGATTGGGGCAGGTATTTATTCTTTAAAGACAATCAATCTTGATTCCGTGCCTGATATTACCAACAACCAGGTACAGGTAATTACGATTTCTCAAAACCTTTCTACCGAGGATATAGAACAATTTGTAACCTATCCGGTTGAGTTGGCAATGGCTAACCTGCCAGGTGTCACTGAAATCAGGTCTGTTTCTCGTTTTGGATTATCAGTGGTGACAATCGTTTTTAAGGATGATATGGGGACATACCTTCCAAGACAGGTGGTTCAGGAAAAGCTAAATGCTGTAAAGGATCAAATCCCCAGTCAGTTTGGCGAACCATTTATGGGCCCCATAACAACGGGTTTAGGAGAAATATTTCAGTATACCATTAAACCTAAAGATTCAAAGGATACTACCTATTCACCAATGGAATTGCGTAGCATCCAGGATTGGATTGTTAAACGTCAGATGTCATTAATACCCGGTGTAGTCGAAGTAAACTCATTCGGCGGCAATATCAAGCAGTATGAAATTGCCTTAAATCCTGATAAGTTGAATTCGATGAATATTTCAATAACAGAAGTATTTGAAGCATTGGAAAGAAATAATGTGAATACCGGCGGGGCATATATCGAAAAGGATCACATGGCCAACTTTATTCGCGGTGAAGGTCTGGCAAGGTCTTTAGATGATATAAGGAATATTGTTGTAAAGAACGAAAACGGGATCCCTATACTAATCAATGATGTAGCGGAGCAAGTTCATTTTGGCAGCCAGGTTCGTTATGGCGCTTTTACACAGGAAGGGCACGAAGCTGTTGGAGGAATGATTTTGATGCTAAAAGGCGAGAATTCTAATGAAGTTATCCACAGGGTTAAAGAACGAATTGCTGATGTACAGAAATCACTTCCAAAAGGGCTTGAGATTGTCCCCTTTCTTGACCGCTCCAACCTAATAGAAAGAACAACCAGCACTGTGAGCAGGAACCTTATGGAGGGTGCCTTAATAGTAATATTTGTGTTGGTTATTCTTTTGGGAAGTTTGCGTGGGGGGCTGGTTACTGCATCAGTTATACCACTTTCATTGTTGTTTGCATTCATCCTAATGAAGGTTTTTAATGTATGGGCTAACTTAATGAGCCTGGGAGCCATCGACTTTGGTATAATAGTGGATGGGGCGGTTATAATTGTAGAAGGGACAGTACATGAGATTGAAAAGCGGATAAAATCAGGTAAAGGTAAATTTGATCGGTTGCAAATGGATGAAATCAGTTACAAGGCATCCAGTACAATGATGAATTCAGCTTTTTTTGGCCAGTTGATTATACTCATCGTATTTGCCCCTATCCTCTTTCTTACAGGTGTTGAAGGTAAAATGTTCCAGCCGATGGCATACACATTCGGATTTGCAGTTCTGGGAGCAATCCTGCTTTGTCTCACTTATGTGCCAATGATTTCTTCAATAGTTATGAAACCTACTGAGAACAAAAAAAGTTGCCTCAATCGGTTTGAAATCTTTCTTGAACGAATAAGCGGTAAATTATTGAATAAAATTCATGG
>JAJYAG010000273.1 GCA_021779665.1 Bacteroidota bacterium
TGGCTGGTTTGGCTTCAATGCCGGTAGTGGTTTAGCTGCCGATGGCCTTGCTGCAAGTGCTTTTATGGTTACCCATCTGGCTACTGCTGCTGCTGCTGTTACGTGGGTAATTCTCGACTGGATTTTCAATAAAAAACCTACCGTAGTAGGTATTGCAACTGCTGCTGTTGGTGGTTTGGTTGCGATTACTCCTGCGGCCGGATTTGTTGGTGTAACCGGAGCGATCATGATTGGTATTGGTGTTTCAATCTTCTGCTTTATCATGGTTGGTTATGTAAAACCAAAATTGGGATACGACGATTCGCTTGATGCTTTTGGGGTTCATGGTATTGGTGGAATATGGGGAGCTATAGCCACTGGTATTTTTGCCACAACAGCTGTTCAGAATTATTCGGGTCTTATCGAAGGTAATGGTGGCCAGTTTGTTACCCAGTTAATTGCAACAGGGGTTACAATTGCTTATTCAGCTGTTGTTACATTTATACTTTTCAAAGTTACTGATTTAGTGATAGGAATTAAAGTAAGTTCCAAAGAAGAAGGTGTTGGTCTCGACCTAACGCAGCACAAAGAGGTTGCATATACAACCGTAGACTAAGAATAACTATTTATAAACCTGGAAACGGAGATCTTCTGATGAAGTCTCCGTTTTTTTATGCTTTAAACTGTAAGTTTTTCCATAAATACTACCTTTGCTCCGTTTTTGCTTAATGTTATGAAAAAAAGAATTATTTACTTAATCAAACTCTATCTTCTTTTCTTAATTTTTTCTTTATTATCGAAGATAATTTTCCTGGTCTATCATTCTGATTTGATTACTTCAAACGATAAGTTCTCTGAAATTCTTAAAATATTTGTTTACGGATTCAGGCTTGATTTGTCGGCCTCGGCGTATTTCATGATTTTGCCGGTCGTTTTACTAATTTTTAGTTCCTTATTTAAGAAGGATATTTTCGGTGTAGTTCTTCCCTGGTATTTCCTGGCTATTATTGTATTGCTTTCATTAACATTGACGATCGACCTTGAATTATACAAGTTCTGGGGATTTAGGCTGGATTCAACGCCGCTTTTGTATTTAAAAAATCCGAAAGAAGCCGCGGCCAGTGTAAGTATATGGATTATTGCACGCCAACTGATTATAGCCGCGGTTATTTCCGTGTTTTTTATCTGGCTTTTCAAAAGAGTAATGAAAAGAGCAGATTTGAAATATAAATTAATTGAAATTCCGCTCTACCTTTTTATTTTGGCTTTTTTGATAGTTCCGATCAGGGGCGGTTTTGGAATTGCTCCCATAAATGTAGGTTCGGCATATTTCAGCCAGAATAGTTTTTTGAATCATGCTGCCATAAATGTTTACTGGAACTTTGGAAATTCATTCCTGGATCAGGATAAAAAAGCGAATAAATACAAATATTTTGATGAAAGCAGGGCACAATCTTTAATTTCTCCTTACCTGAACGAAAACGACACAACAGGTCAAAAGGTACTGAATACCGCCCGACCGAATATCCTCATTGTCATTCTTGAAAGCTTTACCGCCAATGCTATTAAACCCTTAGGTGGTTTGCCCGATGTTACCCCTTCGTTGAACATTCTTGCAGATGAAGGTATTTTGTTTACAAATTTTTATGCATCGGGCGACAGAACAGATAAAGGTTTGGTTTCGGTTCTTAGCGGATATCCTGCGCAAGCTACTTTCTCAGTAATTAAGGATGCAGCCAAAACCCAAAGCTTACCCAAATTACCTGTAGATTTAACAAAGCTTGGTTATAATACAGCCTTTTATTACGGTGGAGATATAAACTTCGCCAATATGAGGTCGTACCTTGTTTCGGCTGGTTTTACCCATTTAATTTCCAAGGAAGACTTTCCGTCCTCCACCTATAATTCCAAGTGGGGATCGCATGATGAGGTCGTTTTTAATAAATTGTACAACGATATAAATAATGCCAAAACACCTTTTTTTAAAGTATTTCTTACACTCAGCAGTCATGAGCCTTTCGAGGTTCCCGTAAAACATTTTAAAGGGACAGGGGATACCCCGCGTTTTCTGAATTCCATGATGTATACCGACAGCTGTATTGGCAATTTTATAAGCAAAGCCCGGCTGCAGCCCTGGTGGAAGGATACCTGGATTATATTTGTTGCCGATCATGGCTCTGTTCACCCTGACAAACTTCGTGCTCACGTTCCTAAAAAATTCTATATCCCTATGATCTGGACCGGAGGAGCAATTTCCCGTCCTGTGAAATTTGCGAAACCAGCTTCTCAGGCTGATATACCTGCCACTCTGTTGTATCAGTTAGGACAACCCTTCAATCATTATAAATTTAGCCGCAATGTTTTTGGCAATCACCAGAAAACTGATGTTTTTTATTTGTTTAACAATGGTATAGGGATGGTGAACGATACCTCCAAACTTGCGTTTGACTGTACCAGAAAGTCGTTAATGTTGCGCAATGGACACATATCCGATTCTCTTGTAAATATTTCCAAAGCTTATATTCAAACCATTTATTCTGATTTAAACAGCAGATGATACTTATTTTTAAACAAAAAGAGCTATTCCAAAAAATTGAAACAGCTCTTTTTGTTTTTGTCTGTCGCTTTAATTCTGAGTCAACCTCACACCACCATATTCGGTGTTTATTTTCACAGTTGATTTAGGACTGGTGCCTATGGTGCCGTTTAATGTTAACCTGGTGTTTTCTGAAATTCTGTTTAAACGGGCATTGTCACTTGGATATTCAATATTTGCATATTTGGCGAATCCATCCAGGTGGTAGGAGGCTCCTGATTCTATACCTAAATTTATTTTACCATACCGGTTGTCCACTTCTATTGATTCGAAAGTTTTGGGTACCTGATTTACTTTGAAATCAGAGTACTGCATATTCACATCGATCTTTCGCGTTATAGAATTAATCTGAAAGTTGCTGTATCTTCCTTGCATAACTACATTGGTGAGATCGGTAAGCTGGTATTGATCATAATTATTCTCACTCACCAAAGAACTTGATTTCCCCAAATTGCCTCTCGAATATTTACTGATAAGAACTAAAGCTTTGCTGTTGTCTATGTCAATTTTAGAATAGCTTACCTGCAGTTTGAGCCAGTTGGCTTCGGTAATATTCGCCTTTCCATAACCCACGATGATTTGATTCATAGGTTTTTCGTCGCCGCGGGTTAATTTGTTGATAGTCATATCTCCGTATTTCAGGTCGATATCTACAAATCCTCTCATTTCGTCGATAAAAATATTTCCATACCTGTTGGCTATTCTCAGATCGTTATTTTTAGGCATATTAACAGTATAGTCGATTGAAAACTTTTTTCCGCTGTTTCCAAACCAGCCGTGTAACTTCCCAAAATCATCTGAAATCTTGGTTGTTGCTGTGACTTTATCTCCATCCTGCATAAACACTACGCTGAGCATATCCAAAACCCGATCAGCCTGTTCTTTGTCTTTGATATCGACCGTTATCTTTACAACAATTTTGAAACTGTTCTGATCCCAGTTCTGAATGTGGACATTCCCGTATTTGTTATTGATTTCGAGGCTGGTATTAGAATTAACCTGGAATTCTTTTTGTACTACTTTTGAGAATTCCTCTCTCTCTGCTTTGATATTCTGGCTAAATGCTATAATGCATAGTGCAGAGAATAGAAATATTTTAAATGTTACCTTTTTCATTGTCTTTCATTTTAGTGTTCGAATACATAGTAAATTTCTCAATCAAGTTATTAATCAAATCCAGCTTCAGTTGATGATACTGAACAACAGCACTCATAAGTCGTATGTCGTTCGGATTATCGTTTAAGTCTTTTTTTAGTTGGTTATAGGAATTATCCATTTCTTTAAGTTCACTATAGATTGCCGAGGAAACATCTTCGTTTTGAATGGCAAGTGTTTCTTTGAGTTTTGAATAAGCAGCTTCGTTTTGACCGGCATAATATTGCTCAGCTTCCAGAAATTCAACCCATTGGCTTGTCGCAACTGCTCCAGTGTATCCTTCCGTTTTTGTTTTATAAATAAACAGTGTTGTCGCAATAAAAATAGCTACCGATGCCGCAATGGCAACCGCATAACGAATTGTAAATCTGTCCGTCCTGTGAAATCTCTGGTTCAACTTCTTTTGAAAATTGAATTCATGATTCGATGATGGCACTTCCCAATCGAATTCTTCGCGGTTTTTACTAACTAATTCCTCTAAATTATTCATTTTGCTCTTTTTTCAGATTTTCAATTATTTCCAAAAGTTTCTGGCGGCCTCTCACGAATTGCGATCGCACGGTTGATTCAGCAAGGTCCAGGTCTTTTGCAATTGTACTATAATCGTAATCTTCCAATAACTTTAATGTTAAAACTATCCGGTATCCATCGGGCAATAAAGTAATTGCCTTTTTTATATATTCCAGAAGTTTTTCCTGTTCCATTTCTTCTTCCGGATTATATTCAGGACTGTCATCAGCAAGCGGTAATGTTTCTTCCAGAGGGATTAAACTGATCCTTTTCTTCCGGATTTCATCTATCGACCTGTTTATAACAATTCTTTTCAACCAGGAACCAAAATGTTCAGGTGTTTTACAATTTTTGATTTTTTCAAAAGCTGACAGGAAAGCTTCCTGCATCACGTCTTCAGCAAGGTTTTTGTTTCCTGTAATCCGAAGACTTGTGTTATACATGCTTTGAGAAAACATCCGGTAAAGCTGCATTTGAGCTTTTGCATTATTCCTGCTGCACTGTTCCACAAGCTTCGTCAGTACGAAAACTTTATCTTCTATCTCCATGCTTCTGTTTTAATGACGTGAAAGATCTTTTTTTGCTGCATGTTAACGATAAAAAATTATGAGAAAAAGTGAAAATAATTGATAATTATAAAGGTATAAAATTTCAGTTATGAAGTTATTTTGAATTTTGTTTTGATAAAATCAATTCCTTTACTATTTTTGCACCGACTAAAATATTTTTTAAAACATTTTTTAAAACCTTACAGACATGAAAAAAGTTGCTTTATCTCTCGTTGCTGTTGCATTATTTGGTACTATGGCTTTATCTAGCTGCAAAAGTGGAAACACTGAAGCTACAACTGATTCAGCTGCTGTAGAAGCTCCGGCTCCTGCTGTTGCTGACACTGCTGTTGCTGACACTGCTGCTGCTGATACTGCTACTGCTGTACAGTAATCTGAAGCTCAAGAAATTTTAAAGCAGGAGAAATCCTGC